>NZ_CAKJTM010000001.1:157919-181218 GCF_917627345.1 Protofrankia sp. CiP3
TCTTAGTCCACTGGTAGACGGTCGCCCCGCGCAGCCGCTGAAGCACCCGAAATCTTTATAGGCCGACCAACGCACGGCCCCACCGGAACGATCCCGAGCTGCTACGGCACGAGCGTGAACGCTTCCACATGCTGGGGCCGGACCACTGAGAAGTGCCTCCGGTCGAGCGTCGCCACCTGGCGAACACCGAGCCGCTCGGCAAGGGTAATCACCGCAGCGTCGACCACACCCAACGGGAAGTCCGCATACCGGCGCACGAACTCGGCCATCCGCCGGACGTCAGCCTGAGTGATCTCGACAAGCTCAAGTTCCCCAGCGGAAACCAGTTCGAGAAAATCTGCCTCGGCTTCGGGGCCGCGGAACTTCTCGACCAGCCAGCAGACCTCGACGACGACCGGAGAGGGCACCAGCAGCCTGCCCTTCCCACGCGCGAGTTTCCCCAGCAACTCGGAGCACACCACATGATTCTTGTCGGACCGGTCAGCCGCGGCAACCAGAGGCCCCGTATCGAGAAGCGTATTCATCCAGGAAAGCTCAAGCCTTCCCGGATGATTTCATTGTGCCGCTCCGACAAATCACCACGCCCGGACTCCATACTCCCGATGAACGACAGGAGCCCTTGCCGGACCGGGGTATCCTCCCTTTCTTCCGCCCCCACCAGCGGCGAGAGCTCCGGGTCGGACTCGACCAGCACACGCAGATGCCGCACCTGGGCCAGTGAAAGCCTGTCCACCAGGTGGTGCATATCCTCGTAGTCGTACGCTGCGGTCACGCACCCAGTCTACCGGCGACAACCGGACACCGTCCCCGTCACAACAGCACACACGCTCTTCCACTCGTGCCGACGCGGTCCGGAGAGCACTGGTCGGTTCGGCACCGTGGCTGCGCCGCGCGGGACGCCTGGTCGGGAAGCTCCTCACGTTCCGTTACCTGTGTCCAAAGCGGTTCCGAACTGTAGTTGTACTGAGTCGGAAGTAGCCCGATGTTGTCGGACAACCAAGCCCCCTGTCGTGTTCCATCCTGTCCCGGGTGGTCCCGCCAGGGGCCATGACGGACTGCAACGGGGATGGACATCCGTAGACATCCGTAGACATCGGTGGATGGTCCCGAGGCTGCGGCCTGCACTGCTGGACGTCAGTAGACATCCGCCAGGGTCTTGGAGCAGGTCTCGGACCAGGACCAGGACTTGTGGCTGGTCTCGGATCTGCTTGGGCGCGATGCGCTCGGCCTCCAGAAGCGCGGCGATGGCGCCCCCGCGGTCGCGGCGCTGGGCGTGCGCACGGGCCACGTCCACCAGCGCGAACAGCGCGCGGTCCGCGGCGGGCCAGGCCCCTTCGATGTCACCGATCCTCTTCCTGCGGGCGCGACGTCACGAGTCCAGCGATCTTTCCACGGGTCGCACTCCCACGACCGTCTCGCATTTTTAGTACGTACCGGCCGCACTGGATTGACCGATCGACGTGGCGTTACCGCGCTGGGCAGGCGGGCCGGTAGAACCCGGTAGTTCGCGACGCTCCGTAGTTCCATCCATGTTGATTCGCCGCGGGAGCTTCAGTTCTGTGCAGCTTCTCATCCAGCAGATCCGGGACTACGTCATTCGACGTTGGCCCACCACGTCGTAGCGGCCCTTGATCAGGCCGGCCGGCAACCGAAGTGGTGTGGAACTCATACCGGTGGGTTCGCGAGGCGGTACGCGGCATTAGGGTCGCTGTAGGCTGCGGTCGTTCTGGTGACCAGTCCCTCGGTGATCAGCTTGGTCAGCTCATAGCTGACCTGCCGGTCGCCCAAGGAAAGGCGGGCGGCGATCTCCGCGCGGGTTAGGGGTGACTCGACGGTGAGGAGTTCCATCACACGTTGTTTACGTGTGATGGATTTATGATTATCCCTGTTGTGGTTGACCCTGATTTGTTGGTGGCGTGGCTCGATGATGTTGGACGGGTTCACTCTTGGACGGACACTCCGGCTGGGTAGGTCGCCGTGTATGGCACAGACGCAACTGACAGACCAGGAGTGGGAGTCCATCGAGCCCTAACCTGCCGATCGGCAGGTTAGGGCCGTACCCGCGGCGGCTGCGGGCACAGTTCGAGGGAGCGGTCTGGCGGTTCCGGACAGGCGGACAGCGGCGAGAGATGCCGAGGGAGTTCGGTGCCTGACCGACAGTGACAAGACCTCGGGCGGCTATCTTGCTGGCCTTTAGAGCGCCCGGCAATAGGGGACGCGGCGTCGCGGGGCTCGGGCACGCACCTCGCTGTGTTGTCGTCGGTCACCACCCAGTACCAGGGTGGTTCCCTCCTCCACCTCGCGATCTACGCACCCCAGTCCCGCTCCTTGATCCGCACCCCTATTGCCGGGCGCTCTTATCTGCGCGCCTCGATGATTTGGATCAAGGAGCTCGCACGGGACCACCATTTGATTCTTTGATCACGGCCAGATACGCGCTCTAAACGGATAGAAATCATCCGACGTCGGTTCGGCCTGCTGTCTTTCCAGGAATCATCTGGACGTGACTCGTCGTCCGAACACAATATTCAGAACAGGCTCTGAAAGAAACGTAAACGGTTTATGTATGTTGGTATGTCAGGGTGCGGTGAAAATTGGGCTGACTGTGAGTGGGATGTAAACAGTATGGCTGTTTTTACAAGATTTTTAACGGTTTTTCGATTGATGGAAATTTGATGATCAAAATCATTTGACTAAGATTTATGAATGAAATTCCGAGTGTCGTGAAGCTGTCGCCGAGAGTGCCCGGAATGACTGAAAAATAGAAGCCGGAGCGGGTCGCCATCCAAGGTCGTGTTGCGTAAGCAGTTATCGGAATCGCGGCGTCGGGTGGGTGCGTACCGCGCTTCGTCACAGTGTAGTCCAAGTCATATCCAGAAGCAGGAGGACCCCTCGATGAGGTCGAGCTGGACAACATGAGCTCCGGAGACAGCACCGCCGGAGGAGAAGGGCAATGAGCAATGGGAGCCTGCTCAACCCCGACCGCAAGTGGTGGACTCGCACACCTGAGCGGATCGCCGCAGCCAAGGTCACTACAATGCGGCAAGCTCGCGAGGAAGCAAGCTACGCCTGCCACGAGGCGTGTGCGGCATACCGTCAGAAGATTGCGGACGAGGTGGCTGCCATTCGGGAGGAAGAATACCAGGGGTGGCTGCCTCTGCTGCGACACTGGCGGCTGCCCTACTACGTAGCCATAGCAATTCCGGACCGGGTGTGGGACCGGTATGAGCGCGAGGTCGCAGGCAATGCTTGACGTTGGCGCGCTTGACGTTGGCGTGCCGGCGTAAAGACTCAGGCTGGTTGCGGAGCGGAGTTTCGTTGAGCCCGGGACGTGCTGTGGAAGGTTGTCGGCGGCGGTCATGCGGGTTATCAGGAAGTCCACGCAAGGGTGACAGGCGCCTGGCCCACGGTACATCCGGCCTCATGTAACTACATCCAGCCGTATCTGGCCATATACACGCCGTCGTCTTGCCGGTGGCTTCCGCGGCTGGCAAGACGACGGCCTTCCCGCCGTGGTCGACGGAGATTGCGCTGTCGGCCGGCCGGCCTGGCGCGCTGCCCTCCGTCCGGCGACGGTTGTGGGCACAGACCGGTTGTGGGCTGTTGTGGGCACGGACTCTTCATGCTCTTCATGATTTTTTGTCGCGACAGGCATGAGACGCCCGGACAAGGGCATCACGGCGCGTGGGCCACGAAAGGGTGATGAGTTCCGGGCCGGTCAACCCGTCGTCCGCCGGGTTTATATGGGTATAAATAGGTTATATAAGGACAGGAGTGACCCCGCGGTGGACGATGGCGTGGGCGACGAACGGCGAGCAAGGCCGCGGTGCCGTTCGTCGCCCACCGGTATCGGCCAGACCGGACGATGGGAGAGATGCCGTGAGCGCCGCAACAGCACCGGCTCACCGGGACGGCGAACGCGCGGGAGCCGTTTCGTGGTGGCTTGTTCTGGCTGTGGGGATCGCCTGGGCTTTGTTCGCCCTGGCGATACTTCAGTTCGAGCTGACAACCGCACGGTCCATCGCGGTATTGCTCGGTGTCGTCCTGTTTGTCAGTGTGGCGAGCGAGCTGCTCGCCACAACTGCGACGGCACGGGGCTGGCGTTGGTCGCACGCCCTGCTCGCGGTGCTTTTTGCCGCTGGTGGCGTGGTCGCGCTGGTTTGGCCTGATCCGACCTTCACGGTAGTGGCTCGAATCGTGGCCTGGTATCTGCTGGGCAAGGGAATCTTCGATGTCGTGAACGCTTTCGTCGCGCGCCGTGCCGAGCTCCGCGGTGCCGATTTTCGACATTCCGATCTTCGCGCCGCGGACAGTCCTGGGGCGGAAGTCTCGGACCTTCACGGGGCCGCGCAGTGGTGGATGCCGCTGACTGTCGGCATGTTCGAGATCGGGGTCGCTTTCTGGGCTGTCGGCTACCCGAAGAGCTCCCTTACTCTGCTGGTTCTCTGGGTTGCTCTTGCGGCTCTGGCTACCGGATTGACGAAGATCTTCATGGCGGCCCGGATGCGGGGCGCCCGGCGTGATCTTGCTACTGTGGACATGTTTCTCTCTACCGGCTTCGGCGTCCCCGCGGTCACCGAAGCCACCCGCACCCACGCGCGTACCGAGGCAACGGCAGCTGAGGGGCATGGCCAGCGGCGTTTCACCTGATGGATGGCACTGGCACCTCGGAACACCTGAACACCTGAACACCTTGACGGCACGCTGGTGCCCGAAAGGCCGCTAAAAAGCACCTGTCAGCAGGATGAGGAACCCCCCGACGGCGACCAGGGTCGCGACGGCGGCCACCGCGGCAACGGCTGCGGGCGCCGACATGCAGCCGGCGCCCGTCAGCGCCGTGGTGACGGCCTGCCGGTAGCGCAGGAGCCCACGCAGCATGATCAACGCCCCGGTGGCCAGCCCGAGAATCCCGGGCAGTACGACAGCCAGGTGGCTCAGCTGTTCCAGATGCTTCGAATGGCCCACATGACCGCTCTCGTGCACGAGGAACACGCCGACGGCGGCGAAGGACAGGCCGGTGCGCTGCCAGGCGAGGTAGGTGCGTTCGCTCTGCAGCCCCGGGTCGGGGATCTCGCCGGGGTGCCCGAGTCTGGGCCGGGTCACCGGGCGTCACCTCCTGAGCTGTACAGGAGGGACGCCAGAACGATCAGGCTTACCACTGTGATCACGATACCTAGCAGGCGGGGAAACGGGGACGGAGGCAGCGGCTGCCCGAGCCGCAGGGCGCGCTCCACCTCCGCCCAGTGCCGGTAGCTGGTCGCGGAGATCACGATGCTCGTGACGACGAGCGTGATGCCGAGGACGCGGCGGCTGCCCGGGAAGCCGAAGTCCGGCACGACCTGCACCACCGCGATACCGCCCGCCAGCAGCGCCAGCGCGGTGCGGATCCAGGCGAGAAACGTCCGCTCGTTGGCCAGGGTGAAACGGTAGTCCGGCTCGGAGCCGATCCGGCGGATGTCAGTGGCGTTCGGCCACTGCCGGCGTCGGCGCAACCGCCACGGTTGGTGATCGTCGGAGCGTGCCTGCGCAGAGGTGTGCCCGGTCATTCTCACGAAGGTGACTCCGCGGCACACCCGTCGGGGGTCCGCAGGTGGCCACCCTGACGATCGTCCACCATGGTTTTCGTCCCCGTTCCGGTGCCGTCGGAAAGGTCATCGATGCCGTCAGCCAATGTCCGTCCAGCTCCGAAGAGCATGGCCGACACCGCCCATCTGAGGCTGGTGCCAGCGGATCCGCTGCCGCTGTCCCTCCATGGAAGTCTGCGGTTTCCCGAGGCTGGCCGCATCCTTTATGGACCGTGGCCAGCGGCACCAGCCCGCCACCGGCCACGGTTGCCGCATGGCCACCCTGCCGGGCACCTCTGTCCTCTCGTCCGTGCGGCGGGAACCGCCGTGGCCGGCCGTATCATCGCAACCATCGGACCTGACCGCATCGGTGGCGACGAATGGCAGCTCCTCGACGCCTTCGATGCCGGCCGCGAGATCAGCGACGCCTTCGATGCCAGCGAGCGCCTCCCCACCTGGATCGGGTACGCATGGATCTGCGCTCACGGCGCCGGCGCCGACGCCGCACCGGGGCCAGCTGGGATCGCCCTCTTGGCGCAGCCCCAGGAAGCCACGAAGGGCGCTGGCGGATGGTGACGGGTCATGACGGACCGCCTTCACGATCAGGCCCTCCGCCCGGCGGATACGCCCCCCGTGCCTTCGTCACCGTGAGCCGCGGTGGTTTTGCCATCGGCGGCCGACGGTTCCGGTTTGCCGGCACCAACAACTACTACCTCCATTACAAGAACCATCACATGGCTGACAGCGTGCTCACGGACGCCAGCTTGATCGGGCTGCGGGTGGTGCGCTGCTGGGGTTTCCTCGATGGCGCTCCCGCCGACGGCACCGTGCTACAGCCGGCGCCCTTCAGCTATGACGAGGACGGTTTCGAGCCCTTGGACCACGCCGTCTTCAGGGCTGGTCAGCTTGGGCTTCGCCTGGTGATCGTGCTGACGAACAACTGGCCTGACTTCGGCGGGATCCCGCAGTACGCCACCTGGTTCTCCGCCGAGCATGACGACTTCTTCCGGCGCCGTGACATCAAGAACTGCTATCGGAGCTGGGTACGACATGTGATCGGCCGGCGGAACCGGTACACCGGGATGCGGTACTGTTCCGATCCGGCGATCATGACATGGGAACTGGCCAACGAGCCCCGCTGCCCGTCCGACACATCCGGTGACACATTGGTCGCCTGGGCGGATGAGATGAGCCGTTACGTCAAGGAGCTGGCTCCTCGCCAGCTGGTCGCGGTCGGTGATGAGGGCTTCTATGGCCGCGCCCATGAGCCGTGCTACCCATATTCCGATCATGATGGTGTGGTCTGGCAGCGGCTCATCGCGTTGCCCGCGGTCGACTACGGCACGTTTCACCTTTATCCCCAGCAGTGGGGAGATATGCTTCCTGAATGGGGCATCCGGTGGATTCATGACCATATCCGTGACGCTCGTGCGGTGAGGAAGCCGGCGGTGCTCGAGGAGTTCGGATGGAGAGCCGACGAGGCCACTCGCGATGCGATCTACCGGGCCTGGACGGACGCGGTTGAGCGGTTCGACGGCGACGGAGACCACTTCTGGCTCCTTACCGGCCGCAATGCGGACGATACACAATATTCTGACTATGACGGTCTTCGTGTTATCTACCCGTCAACTACCGCAACACTTCTTGCGGGCCATGCTGGGCGGATGTGTCCGTCGGTTGGGCATTTCGGACA
The DNA here is from genome assembly GCF_917627345.1 of Protofrankia sp. CiP3. Classification (NCBI taxonomy): domain Bacteria; kingdom Bacillati; phylum Actinomycetota; class Actinomycetes; order Frankiales; family Frankiaceae; genus Protofrankia; species Protofrankia sp. CiP3. The sequence goes on from NZ_CAKJTM010000001.1 coordinate 165,177, forward strand.
TGGTTCGGCTGGGAGCCATCCCCGGTAACGGGGTGCCAGGACGACTACCGCGACGGCCGTTCACGGCTGGTGCGGAGGCCAATCCGGCGTGTCCGGCCTAAGGGGCGTATTCTCCAAAGACCGTGATTGGTCTCACGTCCGGGGGAGCCAGGTGACGACAATTGATCAGCTGGCCATGTACCGGGAATCCCCGTTATGGACGCACCCCGCCGAGCCCGAAACGGCTCCGCTGGTCCGGCCGCGGGAGCGGCAAGGGGCATGGCGGCCCGGTTTCGGTGTGTTCCTGTTCGTTTTTTTGATCTTTTCCGTCCTCGGCTGGTGGACCTGGGAACGCGACCCCGCTTTCGGTTTCCTCGGTGGCGTCGCCACTGTGGTCTGGACGTTGCCCGTCACAGGCACCATCCTGGGCCTGTCAGGCGGCCTGCTGGCGATGGCCCGGATCCGGCGGGACCGCGGGCTGCCGCCCACCGCGGCCCTGGTGCACGATCCGCTGGTGGTGGTCGTCCCCACCATCGGCCGGCATGACACCTATCCAGCGCTGGCCCGAGTGGTCAGCTCGTTCTGCCGCTATCTGCCGGCCTACTTCCCGAACCTGCGCGTGGACGTGGTCATCGAGGAGGGCTGCGAGGCCCGCGAACAGATCGTCAGGATGGCCGCGGGAAACCGGTGGATCCGCGTTGTCACCGTGCCGCGTGATTACCGGACTCCCAACGGGACCCGTTTCAAGGCCCGAGCCAATCACTACGTCAATGAGCTCCGCGGCGCCGAGGGTGAGGCCCGTAGCGACGTGTGGGTGCTGCACATGGATGACGACACCGGCGTCGGCCCCGACACCGCCGAGGCCGTGGCCCGCTTCATCAACGCACAGTGGTTGGCCGGGGAGAACGCGCGGCATCTCGCCCAGGGCGTTCTCAGCTACCCGCGGGAACACGCGGTGAACCCGCTGTTGTGGCTGGCTGACGCCGTTCGCCCCGGTTGCGACATCAGTATGTTCGCGGCCACCACCGGCCGCGGTATGCCGCGCGCCGGGCTCCACGGGGAACTGCTGCTGGTGCGAGCCTCGGTCGAGGCCGCGATCGGCTGGGACTTCGGCCCGCAGTCCATTGTTGAGGACGCTGAATTCGCGTTGCGTTTCTGTGATCGCTATCCTCGCCGCAGCGACTGGTTCCCCGGCCGTTCCTACGGTGCCTCACCGGCGACTGTCGCCGACTTCATTCGCCAGCGCGAACGTTGGGCCTGGGGCTTGTTCATGCTTTCGGCCAAGCGCACCATCCCGCTGCGTCGCCGGTTACTCTTACTGCACAATGTGGTGATATGGGCCTCCGGGCCTGTTCAGCATCTTGGTCTGATCATATTGGTCGGTGCTCTTCTCGGTGACACCGACACTTCGCCGGCCAGTGCTGTGGTCCTGCCGATATGGGCACTGAACATGGCGTACAGCGTCTGGTTGTACTGGGAGGGAATGAAGATCAACGCGCTGGCCTCCGGGCGGCTCCGGCGGCTGTGGTGGGAGCTTCCCTGCCTGCTGTTCCTCATACCGGTGTTCTCCCTGCTGGAGGCGGTGGCGGTATTCCGGGGGCTGGTGCGTTTTCTGCGCAACGGCGAATCAACCTTCACTGTGATCGCGAAGCCGATGTGACCGTCGCTGGTAAGAGCGCCCGGCAATAGGGGTGTGGATCAAGGAGTGGGGCTGGGGTGCGTACATCGCAAGGCGGAGGAGGGAGTCACCCTGGTCCTTGGGGTGTCGACCGACGACAACGCGGTGAGGTGCGTGCCCCAGCCCCGCGACGCCGCGTCCCTATTGCCGGTCGCTCTAAGGCGCGCTCGGCGGGAGCGCTGCTTGTCATAGTGGTCGGGCTCGCCGCGGTGCCTGGCTGCGCATCCGCGCCGGCCGATCGCACGCCCTCGTTCCGGACGGCCGTCCAGGAGCCCGCGACCGGGGACGCGGGTGTTCCAGCCGCCGCCTCGGGGCCTCGGATCGCCTTTCCCTGGCGGCCGGGCCGGCCTGAGCTCGGCGTGCAGGTTTATTGGGACGACAATCCCGATGAATCCGCGCAGATGATCGCCCTCAAGGCGCAGCGGGTCACCGACTACGTCGTCGATCTGGATGCCAACGCGATAAGCGTGTCCTTTCCCTTCTTCACGGACACGGTCCGCTCCAGCACGGTGCACGGCGCCCGGGGCACGCCGGCACCGGAACGGCTCGGTATTCTTCTGGACGAGGCGGCGCGGGCGGGGCTACGGATCACCCTGCGCCCGACCCTCGATGAGAAGTCGCTGGTCGCGGCCAACCCGCGGGATTGGCGGGGTACGCTCAATCCGGTCAGCAGGGATGCCTGGTTCGCCTCGTACCGCGGTTTTCTCGCGCCTTACCTGGCTCTTGCTGAACAACACCACATCAACACGGTTGTACTCGGCACCGAACTCAACTCGCTGGAAGGTGACCCGCGCTGGGAGAAGTTGGCTGCCTACACCCGGACGGTGTTCACCGGCGAGATCGGCTATGCGTTCAACTGGGACATCTTCACGCACACCCGTGCCCGGATGCCGGTGGATCGCGTCGGTGTGGACGCCTACCCGGAGCTTCCGCTGGGTGACACCGCTTCGGTGGCCGAGCTGACCGCAGCCTGGGACAGGTGGCTGGATCAACGGGCGCCGGGGCCCATGCCACAGGTGATGCTGTATGAGGTGGGGGCGGCCGCGCAGGCCGGCATCTACCGGCATCCGGCCAATCCGCAGATCGACGGTACGCCGGCGGTTCCGGAACTCCAGCAGCGCTGGTTCATCGCGGCCTGCCGGGTGGCGCGGGCGCGGGCCCTGGCCGGTCTCTACTGGTGGCGGGTGGATTTCCACATCGATCCGGCAGCCGTCGACTCGTCGCGGGACCGCCATGAGTCGTTCATCGGCCGCCCGGCCGAGCAGGCGATCAGGGACTGTTTTTCGGCCTGGGGGGAGGGACGCTGAGCACTCTCCCGTCCCGTGCGGTGACGGGCGTGTCCGGGCTGGCCGTGCTTGCGGTGATGCTCCAGAGCTCCGGGGGTTTCCGGGCGGAATTACTCGGCGCCGATCTGGTCCTGGCCTGCTCCGGTTACCTGGCGACCCGGGCTCTTCTGACAGCCGCATACTCCCGGCCGGACAGCCGGATCCCGCTGGCTGACTGGTATCGCGATCACTTCAAGCACCGTGTCCCGCTCGCCCTGTTCGCCTTGGCCGTCACGCTCGGGCTGGCCGCGTTGCTCAGCCCGCCGGAGCAGGCCCGGCGGCTCGCGATGGCGGCGGTCGCTGGACTGGCGCACCTCGGGAACTGGTTTGATCTTTTCGTGGTGCGGGACGGAATCATCGCCTCGCGCGGTGACTGGTACGCGGACCGCCCCGGCCAGATCGATCCGTTGGGCGTTCTGTGGCTGCTGGGGCTGATCGAACAGTTCGCGCTGCTGTGGCCGTTGCTGTTGGGCTGTATATGGTGGCTCACCCGGTGGATGGGCAGGCGGTTCACCAGGACCGACGACAGGATTGATGACAGGACCGACGACGCGGGGCGCGCGGCGTGGCTGACCGTGATGCTGTGCCTGTTGCTGGCCGCCGCGGCCTGCCTGGTTGGTCCGGTGCGGGCCGCTTCCGGAGCGGACCTTGCGGAACTGGCTTTGGGCAGCCATGTCCGGGCAGCCGAATGGCTGCTGGGCGCCGCCGCGGCCGGGTTGGTAGCGGCGGCGAGGACGCCGGCTGAATCGGTCGCCGCGGGCGACGCCCAGCGGGCTGCCGGGGTCTGGTGGGTCACGATCGCCGGGCTGGCCGGATTAACCGTGCTGGTCATCAGCGGGATGATCGCTACCGCTCACCCCGCTGCCTGGCTGCGCGGGGCGGGGCCGGCGACCAGTGCCGGCGGCGTCGCGCTCCTGTTGGCGAGCGTCGATCGCCAGATCACAGCGTTCCGTCACGGCCCGATCGAGTGGCTGCTCAGCCGTGGGGGACCGGTGGAACTGGGCCGGATGGCCTATCCGCTCCTGTTGCTGCATCTTCCTGCGTTCTGGCTGCTGAGGCAGGCCTTCACGGGTGCGCAGCCGGCCGCGTTGCTCCTTGTCGGGGGTGGGTTCGTGTGGTTCGTCGGCCTGCTGCTACAGGATGGGCTGGTCGGACGGTTGCGGACCCGTCGTTGGCGGGTGCGATGGGCCGCCCCGGCGCTGCTGCTGGCGTACGCGGCGGTCGCGGCCGGTGGCGGCTGGCTGTCCGCCGCGGTCGACAGACGGCCGGGCCCCGGGCCCGGGAAAGAGCCGGTGTTGTTGGCGCTGGGCGGTTCGTTCGCCAGCGACCTGGCCTCGGCGCTTGGTCGGCACGGCGATGGCCGCTACTCGGTGGTGGACGGCTCGCTGCCCGGGTGCGGGCTGTATCCGGTGGCGCCGCCGTCGGTCCCGCTTGCCCGCGTCACCGCCGCCGCGCAGCTGCCGCCGCCGGTGCCCACCCGTTCGGCCGCATGCGTGAACTGGCCGGAGCAGTGGCGGACGCGTATCACCCAAAGCCGTCCGGATGTCCTGATGGTGGATCTCAGCACGGACGCGGACGCGCGCCTGTATCGCGGCTCGGTGATTTCTCCCTGCGACGTGGAGTACCGGCAGCTGTACCGCAAACAGCTCGACCAGGCAGCCCAGGTGTGGGCGCGGGCGGCCCCGGGCCGGCCGGTCCTGCTGGCCGACACCCGCGATGTCACGGGCGAGGCTGATCCGCGGTCGAGCCGCTGTTTCAATGCGCTGATCACCGAAGCGGCCGCCCGGTATCCGCAGGTGCTGTTGTTGGATGTGGACGCCGCGCTGTGCCAGGCCGAGCACTGCTGGACCCGCACGTCCACCGGCAAGCCGCTCTATTTCGATGCCGTCCACCTCACCCCCGCGGGAATGCGCAGCCTCGCGCCATGGCTGGCGGCGGCGGTCGGCAAGGCGCTGGGTCCGGGCCCGGCTCCAACGCCGGGAACGGGGACGGGGATCACGGACACCGTGAGTGTCGGCGGTCCCGGCCCGGTCAATGACCGTCCGGTAGAGGGACGATGATGGCGCTGACCGCGCGGACCTGCTGTGTTTAAGAAGCTCCGGCAGCAGGGCGTTCGATCAGGGAGCGGCGTCGCGTGACTGGGGGAGCACCGTATGTCTGATGCGGCTTTCTGCCGCCGGCCGCCGTTGCGCAAATTTCTGGCCACATGATCTGGATCATGACATCGTTGCGGGTCGGAGCGTCATTAAGGGCGCCCGGCAATAGGTTAGTAGATCAAGAAACGGGGTTGGGGCGCGTGCGTCGAATCTTTGTCGGGACTTGTGAATAGCCCGTCATGTTCTGTCCGGACGGCAGGGACCGATGGATGCCGGTGTGAGCGAAGTGAAGGATTTTTCCGGGGACCCCTACGAACCGCTGCTGCCCGAGGACCCACGGTCGATCGGTCCGTATCGGATCATGGGCCGGCTGGGCTCCGGCGGGATGGGCCGGGTGTATCTCGGCCAGTCCCGGTCGGGCCTGCTTGTCGCCGTCAAGACGGTACGGGCCGACGTGGTGGATGCGCCGGGATTCCGGCTGCGGTTCGCACGTGAAGCCACGGCGGCCAGGCAGGTCAGCGGTGTGTTCACGGCAGCCGTGGTGGACGCCGACGCCGACGCGGTGATGCCGTGGCTGGCCACGGCGTACGTGCCCGCGCCATCTCTGCATCTGCTGGTGCGCCGGCTCGGTCCGTTGCCGGTCCGCGCGGTGTCCTGGCTCGCGGCCGGGATCGCCGAGGCGCTGGATTCCATCCACCGCGTGGGGCTCATCCATCGGGACCTGAAACCGTCGAATGTGCTGGTGACCAAGGAGAATCCCAAGGTCATCGACTTTGGGCTGGTCAGGACGGCGGACAGTAGTGCGCAGCTCACCCACACCGTGATCGGAACGCCCCAGTACATGTCCCCGGAACAGGCGCTGGACACCTCATCGGTGACACCGGCCACCGACGTGTACTCACTCGGCGCCACCCTGTTGTATGCGGCGACGGGTCGCCTTCCCTACCGGGGCGAGACACCCGTGAACGTGCTGGCTCAACTGCTCTGTGATCCTCCGGACCTCACCGGGGTGCCAGCGGAGCTCGTCGAGCTGATCCGACGTTGTACCCAGCGTGATCCGGCGCTGCGGCCCACCCCGAACCAGCTGCTGGAGGAGATCGCTGGGACCTGGCTGCGGACGTCGGGCGGATTCGGCGCCAAATACTGGTTACCGCGGGTCGGGTACCAGCTGGTGGATGCCTACGAGCGGCGGTACCGCAGCGCCGGCCCACCTGACGCGATGTCCGGCCCGGCGCTCCAGCCCAGGCCAGCTCGTGACTCCCACGAGGTGACCTCCACCCCGTCTCCGCCGCTGTCGCCGCTGATCGCGCCGACCCCGCCCCTCCCACCGGGGGAGTTTCTCCCCCTGGCCCACGGCGGCGGAGCCGTTCCCGCGGGTCCCTCAGGTCCCTCAGGTTCCGTGGATCCCGTGGGTCCCGTGGGTCCGACCGGCCGGGCCGAACCCGCGCGGGTGCAGCGGCGAACCTTGCTGCGGGCGACGGGCGCCGCCGCGGTCACCGGCGCGATCGGCGCGGCGGTCTGGGGATCGGCTCGGTTGCTCGGCGGCACGGACGGCGGCACAGACAGCGGCGCATCCCGGCCATGGGCCTTCACCTGCGGGGCTGAGGTGTACTCCTCCCCAGCGGTCGTCGACGGAGTTGTCTACATCGGCAGCAACGACTCCCACCTGTACGCCATCGATGCCATGACCGGACGGCTACGGTGGCGTTACCAGACGGGCGGCTCGGTGACGTCGTCCCCGGTGGTCGCCGCCGGGGTGGTGTACGTCGGGTGCAACGACTTCCACCTGCACGCGGTGAACGCTGAGACCGGCCAGGTGGTGTGGAGGTTCCAGGCGGGTGCCGTGATGCATTCGTCGCCGACGGTGGCTGACGGTGTGGTCTACATCGGCTGCCGGGACCGGAACCTCTATGCGGTCGAGGCGGCCACGGGCACTGAGCGCTGGCGTTTCACCGGCGGTGACTGGTTCAATTCTTCCCCCACCGTATACGGCGGTGGGGTTTACGTCGGCTGTCGGGACAAGAACATCTACGCGCTGGACGCCGCTAGCGGACGCCGACGCTGGAGCTTCACCACCGGCAGCACCGTCGACTCCTCGCCCGCGGTGTCGGACGAAACACTGTGGATAGGCGCTGACGACCACAACGTCTACGCCCTGAGCACCGCGACCGGAACATTGAACTGGCAGTTCACGGCGGATAACGGGGTGGTCTCCACGCCGCTTCTGGCCGACCGGGTGGTCTACGTGGGGAGCGACGACGGCCATCTTTACGCGTTGGACGCCAGCACGGGTCGGGACCGTTGGCGGTTTCCCACCGACAATGGCATTCGTTCGTCACCGGCCGTGGCGAACGGTCTGGTCTACGTGGGTAGTCGCGACCGCTGCGTCTACGCGGTGGAGACCGTCACAGGGAAACTGCGGTGGCGGTACGTGACTCAGGGGCCGGTCGACGACTCGTCACCAGCGGTCGCGAATGGCCTGGTCTACGTCGGCAGCCTGGACACCCGCGTCTATGCGTTGAACGCGGCGACCGGTGCTGGGCCGTAGGAGCGTAGATCAAGGAGCGGGGCTGGGGTGCGTGCCCCAGCCCCGCGGCGCCGCCTCCCCTGCTGCCGGTTGCTTCAAGACGCCGGAAGCGCCCGAGAGCACGGCGGGCTGGCTGTGGTCAACCCTGCCTGGCGCCGCCGGAGATCGTCGGTCCATCGTGAACTCCGACCCCCGGCGGTGCCCGCTAGGGAAGACCGCGAAGACACGTGAGGACAAGGAAGATCAGCGGCTGGAAGTACAGCGGTTGACCAGCGCTTCGGTCGTCGTCGTCACCTCGGTCAGTAATTTCGGCTCGTAGGTACTGGTATCGACGCGCAGCCGGAGGAACCCGATTGCGGTCGTGATCCGTTCGAGATCAGGGGCGAACTCGCCCGCGGTCGGGATCTGGTCGTAGAGCTTCTCCTGTGGGGCGATCAGGTCGGTCGCGACCAGTTTGATGCCATCCGGCTTGTCGTTGCCCTTACGTGCGATGCGCAGGGTGTCGACCAGCCCGGCTGCCGCATCCCGGCAGGTGCCGGCCTGGAAGGTCTCGATCGCCGGCAGCGGTTTGGCGGCCGCGGTCGTGTCGCCACCGCAGCCGGCCGCAAGCCCGGTCACGGCCAACAGGCCCGCCGCCGTTACTGCCAGCCGGATCGATGGTGGTGCAGGCATCATCATCATTGCGGCCCTTCTCCCGCTTTGGTCATTTCCGAGCGTCGCTGTCAGCGTCAGCGTGAGCCGGAGGTCGGCAGCGCCAGGTAGGGGAAAGCGCCCAGGAAGGGTGTGTTGTTGGCGTTCACGGCGTCCCCCAGCCCCTTGACGGCGGCCGGCGCGTTCGGCAGCAGGACGCCTTCAACGGCCTGGATCTCGATGTCGACCACGTCGTCGGCCAGTCGCCGGCCGTTCGGGAAGCCGGCCACGTCGCCGCCGACCACGCCAAGCCGGTTCGGGTTCGCCACCGGTGGAATGGACATGTTGAGCCGGAGCTGCTCGGACGGGGCGATGTCCTTAGCACTGGCGTCGCTGTTCAGCGTCGGCGAGGTGAGGTCGACGCCGAGGTTGCCCTTGCTGATACCGCTGAGGAACACCGCGACCAGGTCGTTACGCGGGGTCTTCGGCGCTGGGATCTTGTAGATGCCCTGGATGAGCCGGGCCAGCTCGGGGTCGGTGACGTAATTCAGGAACTGGGCGTCCCGCGACGGTGTCGAAGCGTTGAACCTGTCCTTCTGGCCGACCGGGACGACCAGCTCGTTCACCAGCGGCGAGCCGAGCCGTGACACCTGCGACCACTGCCCGAAGCTCATCGCGCGGCCGGAGCTGTTCGTCGGAGAGACCATCGTGGTGCTGCGCCGCTGGGTGGTGCTCCACACTCCGATCACCGGGTTGCGGCCCGCGTCGCCCTTGAGCGCCAGCTGTGCGGCCGGCACCTTGAGCGCGACCGAGTTGACGTTGTAGCCGGCGAGGGTGTCCTTGCCGATCTCGGACAGGTTGCCCCCGTAGAGCAGGTCGAACACGCGCAGGTCCAGGAAGAACGGGTCGTCGGCCTGGCCGGCGAACGTCTTGATCCCGCCGGGCAGGGCTTGGGTCGCCTGGTCGCGCAGGGCGGCGTAGTTCGGCATGGATGCCTTACCGACGTTGGACGGTGCCACCGGCACCTTGTCGGCCAGCACCGTGGAGCTGCCCTTTTTGATCATTTCGAGTCGGTAGCTCTGGGTGAAGTTCAGATCGGGATCGTCCAGGGAGGTGACGACACCGGTGTTGTACAGGAAGGTGTTCGGGTTCTTGTAGGAGTTGGTGAACGTCCACCGGTAGGTGATGTCCGGCTTGGCGTCCCCGTCGTTGTCGATGTTGATGTCGTACTGCGCGTCGTTGGCGAACGGGTAGAAGTTCGGCCCGCCAGCGGGCTCCTCGAACGGTATCCAGTTGGCGATCAGCGTCACCGAGTTCTTGTCGTCCGGGCTGACGAACGCGTAGGTGTCGGTGTTGTCGATGGTCGGGTCGGTGCTGACCAGTGGTGCCTCGCGGTGGCTGGACGCCATCGACGCCGCCGGTGTCAGTGCCACGACCGCGCTACCGACACCGAGTGCCACCGCCGCGATGCCCGCGATCCCCGCGAGGCCACGCCGTGCGGGTCGGCCCCGCGACCCGCCTCGGGGGCGAGGTGCCCCTCCGGCGGGAGCTGTCTCAATCATGATCTTCCCCTCGGATGATGAAGGGGCCAGCCTGACTGCCGGCCCGCGACATCTCCTTGTTCGTGCGCCGCGGCCGTTCGGATGGGTGTCGGCGACTGGTCGCGTGTCAGGAAGCCGACAGGTTTTCTCCCATCCGGACGCGTGCCCGCCGCGAACAGCCTTGTGCAGGCCGGCACTGGGAGAGGAACCAGATGAGGAAACGACGGGCCGTCACGGCGATCGTGGTGGTGACGGCGGCCGCGGCCGCTCTGCTGACGGGAGCGGCGTTGATCCCCACCGGCGTGCTCGGGGGCACCGCTGCGCGGGCGCCAGTGCCCCAGGCCACCGCGGCCGGGCCGCGGGACGTGCCAACCCGGGCGATCGGCGATCTCCAGCGCCATCTGAGCCTCGTTCCCGGTGACTGGCCGGCCTGGTCGGCGCTGGGCACCGCATACGTCGAGCGGGCCAGGGTCACGGGTGACCCGACCTACTACCCGCGCGCCGAGAGCGCGCTCGCCCGGTCGCTGGCCGTCCATCCGGTCGACAACGACGCCGCGCTCGCCGGGCAGGCGGCGTTGGCCGCGGCTCGCCATGATTTTGTCGAGGCGTTGCGGCTTGCGGACGCGGCAACAACGATCAATCCGTTCGGCGCGGCCGCCAGCGGGATACGCGCGGACGCCCTCATCGAGCTGGGCCGCTACCCGCAGGCGTGGGAGGCCGTCCAGCACACGGTCGACCTGCGGCCGGATGTCGCCTCGCTGGCCCGGGTGTCCTACGCGTTCGAGCTGCGGGGCGACACCGCGGATGCCCGGGATGCCATGCTGCGCGTGCTCACCGACGCGACCTCCCCGACGGATGCCGCGTTCGCCCTCTTCCACCTCGGTGAGCTCGCGCGGGACAGCGGTGATCTCGACGGCGCCGATGATGCCTACCGCCGGGGCCTGGAAAAAGATCCGTCCTCGACGACGTTGCTCGCCGGGCGGGCGCGAGTGGCCGCGGCCCGCGGCCAGATCGACAGCGCGCTGGCCGACTACCAGCGCGTGGTGACCCGGATGCCGGCACCGGCACTGGTCGTCGAATACGGGGAGCTGCTGGAGTCGGTGGGCCGGATGGACGAGGCACGGACCCAGTACGCACTGGTCCGGACCACCGCTGAGCTGTTCCGCGAGCAGCGGGTGGACGTCGGCGTCGACCTGGCGCTGTTCGAGGCCGACCATGGTGATCCGACCGCCGCGTACGCGGTCACCGCGGCCCAGCTCAACACCCGGGTCGGGATTTTCGTCCAGGACGCCGACGCCTGGGCGCTGCACCAGCTCGGACGGGACTCCGAGGCCCTTGCTCACGCCCGTGCCGCGGTTGCGCTCGGTACGCGGCGTGCCCTGCTGCGCTATCACCTCGGCGTGATCGAAGCAGCGCTCGGGCAACGGGACGCGGCCATGACCGACCTGCGGGCCGCGCTCGCCACGGACCCGTATTTCTCACCGCTGCATGCCCCCCGCGCCCGGACGCTGCTGGCGGCCCTTGCTGGTGACCAGTGATGGCGGCGAGGCGGCCGGGCCTGCCCGCCCGCTGGCGATGGCCGGCCGTCGCGATGATCGCGTTGGCGTTCGCCGTCCTGCCGGCGGGAGCGGCGTCCGCTCATCCGCTGGGCAACTTCACCGTGAACACCAGCAGCGTGCTGCGGGTGCAGCCGGACCAGGTACGTGTCGACGTCATTGTGGATATGGCCGAGATCCCGACCGCCCAGAGCCGCCCGGCGATCGATGCCGCCGGTGCCGAGACCTGGCGGGAGCAGGAGTGCGGGCGTATCGCGGGCCAGGCCGAGCTGACCGCGGACAGCCGGGTCCGCCCGCTCGAGCCAACCACGGCCACCCTGAGTTTCCCGCCGGGGGCGGGCGGCCTGTCGCTGTTGCGGCTGGTGTGCCGGTACACGGCTGAGACCGGCGACACACCCGCGTCCGTCCGGTACACGCTGCGGGCTTATACAGACCGGGTGGGCTGGCGCGAGACGGTGGCGCTGGGCGATCGGACCACACTCGTGGCCAGCGACGTTCCCGCGCGGTCGCCGAGCGGGCTGCTCGCGTCCTACCCGGCGGACCCACTGTCCAGCCCGTCCGACGTCACCAGCGCCACGTTGCGGGTACGGCCGGGTGGTCCGCCGGCCGTCGACCCCCTTGACGGCCGGGAGAGTACCGCGGTGTCCCCAGGCGGCACCGGCCCTGGCGGGAGCGGGCTCACCGCGCGTTTCACCGAGCTGGCCGGGCGCCGGGCGCTGTCGTTCGGCATGGGCCTGCTGGCGGTCGCGCTGGCGGTCGGGCTCGGGACGGTGCACGCGTTCGCTCCGGGGCACGGCAAAACGGTGATGGCGGCCCGGATCGCCGGCAACCGGGCGTCCCGGCGGGAACTTGCCCTGATGGCGCTGGCGGTGACCGTGACCCACACGTTCGGCGTGCTGCTGCTCGGGATGGCGCTGACGGTGTCGACGGACCTTGCGCCGGAACGGTTGTACCCGTGGCTCGGCGTCGCCAGCGGCATGTTGATGGTGAGCCTCGGCGTCGCGCTCCTGCGCAGCCGGCTCGCGTTTCGCCGGATCAGCCATGAGTATCATGATCATAATGGCGGGCGTGCCCATCCGGCCGGAGCCGATGGCCATGCCCATGCCCATGCCCACGTTGACAGCCATGGTCATGGTGACGGTCATGGTCATGACCACCGGCACGACCATGGTCATACGCATGGTGGCCGCTGGCATTCCCACCCCTCTCCAGCGGGAACGCCGAAACTGCGCGGTCTGCTCGCGATGGGCTTCGCCGGTGGTCTCGTGCCGACTCCGAGCGCGGTCGTCGTGTTGCTGGGCGCTGTCGCGCTCGGGCGCGCCTGGTTCGGTGTGGTGCTGGTGTTCGCCTACGGCGTAGGTATGGCCCTCGCGCTGGTCGGCATCGGCATTCTGCTGGACCGGGCGCATCGGCCTCTGCTGCGGCGAGCCAGCAGCGCCGCCCCCCGGTTCACCGCGGTGGCCACCAGGTGGGCACCGGTGGCCACCGCAGGTGTCATCGTCGTGGCTGGAGCGATCATTGCGCTGCGCGCGGGGGCTCAGTTCGGCATCTGATCAGCCGTCCGGGGGCGCCGCTGCGGGCCTGCCGGACGGTCCGGCCGCCGGTTCGCAACGGGTGGTGTGCCGTCGGTCTGGGTCGACCCACCGCGTGTGATCGCTGCCTGGCCGCCGTGCCGGCTGGCCGGGAGACGGGCGCGGCCGGCGATCGACGTCCAGTACGCTGCACGCTGCGGGCGGTACCGGGCGGGAGTGGCCGCCGGGTGCCATGACCGGCAGCTGGGGCGAGGACGGGCAGTGGGCATCGACACCGCGGACAGACTGGCGCTGCACGAGATCGCGGCGCGCTACGGAGACCTCATCGACGCCCGGGACTGGCCAGGGCTCGCGCACGTCTTCGCCGCGGACGCGGTGTTCGACCTGCGCGACGTCGGCGATGGGCAGCTGGAGGGCCTGGCCGCCATCCGGCGCTTCATGGCCGGCTCGCAGCATCCGCTCGCCCATCACATCACCAACATCTACGTGACCGAGGACGGCGGTGAGCCGGTACTGCACAGCCGGGTCATCGGCATCCTGCCCGATCGGCGGGCCGGGTCCGGGCGGTACACCGACACGGTCGTCCGCACCCCGGCCGGGTGGCGCATCCAGCACCGGGTCTTCCACCTGCACCGCCGGCCGTCGGCCGAGCCCGGGTCACCGGCCGCGGGCGGCTGACAGGCGGGCGAGGTCCGCAGGCGTATCGATGTCGTCGGGGCGGCCGGTATCGTCGCACGCCACCATGACGACCCGGTCGGGGTTGGCGCGCAGCCAGGCACGTGCGCCCATGTCGCCACGGGCATGAGCGCATACCTCGGTCCAGGTTTCGCGTCGTAACAGAACGGGATTGCGTGGCTGCCCGTTATAGGTGGCGACCGCCGCGGCCGCGCCGGACGCGTGGGCGGTGATCAGCCGGCGCACGGCCTGCGCGCCGATCAGGGGCTGGTCGACGAGCGTGATGACCACCGCGTCGAGGCTGGTGCCCGCAACCGCGCCGAGCCCACGCCGCAGTGACGCGCCCATGCCCTCGGCCCAGTCGGGGGCTGGAACGACCTGTGCCTTGGGCAGATTCGCCGCCCTGGCCACCTCGGCCGCGTGTGCTCCGAGCACCACGAATACCGGCGTACAGCCGCCCCGTGCGACCAGCCGGACTGACCGCTCGACCAGCAACTCACCGTCCAGCATGGCCAGGGCCTTGGGGCTGCCGAACCGGCGGCCGGCTCCGGCGGCGAGCACGAGGCCACCCACGCGGCCTGTCATGTTACCGCCATGAATGGCAGCGTACGCTGCCGCGATTGTTATTAATTTGATGCAATTTTATTGATGATGCAGATGATTATATTTTATTAGCCTTAGGGTGTCATTTTCTGGATCACATCGCCGGATCCGTCCGCTCACTATATGGTCAGGAACGGTGAAAAGGTCCCTGATTAGTGCGTTTCCGCGCGGCGTCACGCGGGAGGTTCCTGTGCCCAGCCAGCCTGGTTCGGCGCCGGTCGCCTTCCTCAGCTATGCCGATGCGGACCATGCGCGTCACGGTGCGTCCCTCGGGGAACTCGCGGCGGCACTCGAGGAGGATATTCGAACCCGAACGGGCCATGCCGCGTTCCAGGTTCTCCACGATCGCCGGGATGATCGCTGGGATGAGTTGTGGAACGAGCGGATCGCCGGCACCGCAGACCCAGCGAGCGCCGCGGCCATCCTCATCGCGGTCATGACTCCCGCTTTTTTCCGGAACGCCCAGTGCCGGCATGAGCTGGAACGTTTCCTTCAGCTCGAACGGCAGCTGGCCCGTCCCGACCTCGTCGTCGCGGTCCGGTGGTCGAAGGACCTCGACCTGATCGCGGGTGGTACGACCGATCTGTTGGCGCGGGCGGTAGCTCATCGGGTGTCCATGCACTGGCCGCCGCCGGACGGCGAGCCGCCGGTGGCGGTGTCGGTCGGGCGTTGGGCGGCGGACCTCGCCGGCCGTATCAGCGCGCCGTTGGACGCCCTCGTCCGCCCGGCGATTCTTTGGCCGGACGGTATCGCGCGGTACGCGGGTGCCGCGCAGCACGATGATGGTATTCCGTATGAGGATATCGCGCGGCATGATGACATCGCGCGGCACGAAGAGGCCGTGCGGAACAACAGTGGGCTCGCGCGGCACGGCGATGTCGTGCAGGTGCCGCGACAGCTTCAGCCGGGGCAGACCATGCCGTTGCCGATCCAGCCACGGCTGCCGCGGGGAGCGGCCGCGTCGGCTCCGACGCCGCCCGCTGATGCGAGGGCCACCGGCGTGGCGGTGACCCCGTTGGCGCGGCGGCTGTCGCCACAGCCACCGTCGCAGTCGCAGTCGCAGCCACCGCTACGGCTGTCGGGCGGTGAACGCGGTACCGGCCGTTCCGTTCGCTACCGTCCGATCGTGACGTCTCAGGACCTCAGCACGAAGGCGTTCAGCGCGACCCGGCTGCACGACGGTTACACGATGGTCGGTGTTGACGCCTTCCTCGATCGAGCCGCCGCGGAACTGCACCGCCTGCACGCCCTCGTCCGATCTGTCGAGAGCGGGTACCGGCCGGATCCACGTGAACTCGTCCTGCTCGTAACGCCCGGGGAGATCAGCGCGACGACCTTCAATCCGGCGAAATTTCTCAGTGGCTACCGCGAACAGGAGGTGGATGACTTCCTCGGTGTCGTCGCGCGGGAGTTCGCAAACCTCCAGAAGTTCGTGTCCGCGGTTTCGGACGCTGACCGGCCGGGTGACCGCGGTGTCTCCTATCATCCTGGTATAACCGGTCCGGAGGTGGCGGGGAAGTCATTCACCCGGACGCGCCTGTGCGTTGGTTACAAGGCTGATCAGGTGGATGAGTTCCTCGACCGAGTAGCCCAGGAACTGGCTGGCCTGCACGCTCTGGCGAAATCCTCCCCGGGTAGCCGGAAGCGGGATTCTGATTCGTTTCGTTCGCGTCTCACGCCAGCCGACATCAGTGCCGTAAAATTCGATACCACCTGGCTTTCCGGTGGGTATCGGGAATACGAGGTCGACGATTTTCTCGACTTTCTTGAGCGCGAGCTCGCCCGCATCCATGAACATCTGATATTCGGCTCGGACTGAGCGCCGGCGCGGTAGTGGTGGTTGATCGCCCCGCTTATCCTGAATTCTCGATAAGAGCGCCCGGCAATAGGGGTGTGGATC
>NZ_CAKJTM010000001.1:181415-191714 GCF_917627345.1 Protofrankia sp. CiP3
CCGGTCGCTCTAAACGGCGTTTGTGGACGGTCAGAGTTTCCGGGCGATCGTCAGGCCGTCCGAGACCGCCAGCAGCACGGCCTGAACACGATCATCGGTGGTCACCGCCTGGTTGAATGCCCGGATCGCCTGGACGTTCGCCTGCTGGTTCGTCTCATCCAGGACGTTGCCGCGTTGCAGTACGTTGTCGGCGACGATCAGCCCACCCGTGCGCATCCGGGGAACCAGCAGGTCGAAGTAGGTCTGGTAGGAGGTCTTGTCCGCATCGACGAAGGCGATGCCGTAGGTGGGCTCGGCGGGCAGCGCGGCGATGGTGGCCGCGGCCGGGCCGAGCCGCAGTTCGATCCGGTCGTCGAGGCCGGAGCGTGTCCAGTACGCACGCGCGAGCGAGGTCCATTCCTCGCTCGTGTCGCAGCAGAGCAACTGCCCGTCCGCGGGCAGGCCACGGGCGATACATATCGAGGAGTATCCGGTGAACGTGCCGATTTCGATCGCTCTGCGTGTGCCCGTGCTGGCCGTCAGAATAGTCAGCAGCGTGCCGAGTTCGGCTCCGATCCGCATGTGGGAGACCTCGCTGAACCGCCGCCGTGTCTCCTCGGCGAGCTCGGTGAGAAGCTCATCCGGCGGTGAGCTGTGGGCTACGACGTAGGGCTGGATACCGTGCGCGAGGATCGGCGAATCAGTTGCACGATCAAAATTAGACATACAGGTAGGCTACTAGCCTGTTCCGGCTCCATCTCGGGCCACTGATCGACCCGCGTGCGAACCTGGCCGTTTGATGGCCGAGAAACGTGGAGCAAGCGGCAACAGGGGACGCGGCATCGCGGGGTTATCGCGGGGCTGGGGCACGCGCCTTGCGTCATCGCCTCTATTGCCGAGCATTCTTACTTTAAGTAGCAAAATCGGCACTTTTGGTATGAAAAGCGTTGTCAACGGTACGCTGAGAAGCATACGTCACCGGATGGCGGTTTGACAGCTCCCCGCGTTGGGCGGCAGGCTTGCGGTGCGGCACCTCGTTCGGTGAGGCGTCTGCACGGACACAGGCCACTGACCCCGAACGTCGAGAGACGCCCCGGGTCAGGACAGCTCTCCCCGAGCTAAGGGGTGGGCCCAGGTGGCTTCCTGGTTGGGATTACGCCGTGCAGTGCCAAAGCTCTGACGAGGAGGGGTGTTCCGCACGTGGTCCGGTTCTGAACGGGCTCGCTTCGTGCGATCACTGCCTGTGCGTGTGAACTGAACTGTGCCTACGGGCGCCCGATCGTGAGAGGAGGTGGCGGGATGAGTCCCGGCCATAGTCCGCGTCTGTCCTGGGCTGGCTCGGCGACCCCCGCCGCCTGAGCCCGGCCCCTTCAGATACGAGGATTTCACCGCCGGACGCGAACGCAGCGGACTCGGCAAGGCGGGTGGACTGGAGCCTGGGCCCGACTCATGGGTTGCTTCGGTAGGCGCGCTGGATCAACGAGTGCTCCGGCACCATGCTGCCTACGGGCGCGGCCCTCAAGCCCCTCGAGGAGCTGGCGTGATGACCGTGATGGAGAACGCGTTCTACACCGAGGGCCGGCGTTTCGCGCAACCGAACTCGCTCGGTGAGACCTACCAACTGCTGCGTGAGCGCCATGACGAACACAAGCAGGACCTCGCATGGATCGGCCTGGTCCGCCCGGATCAGCGGGAGATCGCCTCGATCGCGAGCGAGTTCGACCTGCATGAGCTCGCGGTCGAGGATGCCGTGCAGGCGCACCAGCGACCGAAGCTGGAGCGGTACGGGAAAACCCTCTTCGTGGTGCTGCGGGCGGCGCGCTACAACGACATGCGGGAGGAGGTCGAGTTCTCCGAGCTGCATGTCTTCATTGGAGACGATTTTGTAATTACCGTGCGTCACGGTGATGCCCCGGAGCTACCGAGGGTCCGGCAGCGGATGGAGTCCGATCCAGGGCTGCTCGCCAGGGGACCGGAGGCGGTGCTGTACGCGATTCTCGACCGGGTCGTGGACGACTACGCGCCGGTGGTGGCGGGGCTGGAGAACGACATCGACGAGATCGAGACCGAGGTGTTCCGCGGGGAGCCCGCGGTGAGCCGGCGCATCTACGAGCTGTCTCGGGAGGTCATCGAGTTCCAGCGGGCCACCAAGCCGTTGCTCGGGATGCTGGAGGCGTTGGCGGCCGGGTTCGTCAAGTACGGCGTGGACGCCGAGCTGCAACAGTACCTGCGCGATGTTTCCGATCATGTTGTCCAGGTGGTGGAGCGGATCGAGGGCTTCCGCCAGCTGTTGCAGAACATCCTCACGGTGAACGCCGCCCTGGTCGGGCAGCGGCAGAACGAGGAAATGAAAATTTTGACAGAGGCGAGCCTGGAACAGAACGAGGAAGTCAAAAAGATCTCCGCATGGGCTGCGATCCTGTTCGCTCCGACGCTGGTCGGCACTGTGTACGGGATGAACTTCGACGGCATGCCGGAACTGCGCTGGGCGTACGGCTATCCGTTCGCGATGGCGCTCATGCTCGCCGTCTGCGTCACGCTGTTCATGGTCTTCCGGAACCGACGATGGCTGTGACCACACCGGCACAGCCGATCCCGGCTGAACCCGGCCGAACCCGTCGTTATGTTTCAGCCGTCATGTTTGCGGCGTGTTTCGGAAGTCGTCATTCGATCAGGGAGCGGCGTCCGGGTGGATGGATCGTGAGGCGGCGGAGGGAGCCATCGGAGGTGGTGGGCGTCGACCGACGAGCCGGAGTGCCCGTGCATCACGCGGCGATGGCTGGGGAGCGATGCCGCGAGGCGCGTGCCCCAGCCCCGCGACGCCGCGTCCCCTGTTGCCGGTCGTTCTAAGGTCTGGGTTTGTGAACTGGGCCGCGACACCTGTCGGCCGGGGCGTACGCGCTGCGGCGGTGGCGGTCCTGGCTGTCCTGCTGGCGGTTGCCGGGCACGGCGCGGCGTGCGGCCGGTTGCCGCCGCTGTCGGTCATGGGGCTCGGGACGCTGGTGACGGCTCGGGTCTGCTGGGGAGCGGCCAGGGGGCGGATGTCCGTCCGGCGGCTCGCCGCCGTGGTGGTCGGTGTGCAGGCGGGCCTGCATGTCGCCTTTGCGGTCACCGAACCCGCCGGTATCACGAACGTTCCCGTGGGCGGTGCCGCAAGCGGCGGCTCTGGTGGCGTGACCGCCATCACCCACGCGGGCGACATGGTGTCACAGGGCGCGGTGCCGGGTGTGGACCTGTTGCCCGGCGGGCCTGCGATGGCCATCGCGCATCTGCTGGCCGCGGTTGTCCTCGCCTGCTGGCTCGCGGTCGGGGAACGGCTGTTGTGGCAGGCGGCGCGGGGTGCCGCGACAGTCGCGCGCCGGGTCGCCCGCCGGCTGCTGCGACGCCATGTTGGGCCTGCCCGCCCGCGCGTCGCCGACCTGATCCCGCTCGTTTGGTGGATGCGGCGGGTGCCACGTCCTGCCCTGCTCCTCCATGTGGTCATCCGCCGGGGGCCACCCGTTTTCAGCACCTGTTTTGGATCTTTTTTCGGGTAATCCACGTCCAGCTGGCGCCTGGCTTCGTTGCTGGCCACACCGATAGGACCCATCCGGTATCGGTGCGGGCTCCCGTCTTGCCAGAAACCACCTGAACGCGACTCGCCGGCCGAATCCACGATTCACAACAGGCCTTTACAGCACCCTGACCAGCTTGTCCCGCGCCCTCGTGCTGGCGCTTTTCGATAGCTGGTCGGGCCTGTCGCCGACCGTTGCCGGCCGTCGTCTCAGCGCGCCCAATTCTGATCTTCGCGGGTGGGATGCGGTCGCCGTATGCCCTCGTGGCTTCCTTCTGTTCCGCTGTCCTGGAGACACATATGACCACTGTCGATCATCTCGGGCTGTCCCCGGACGAGCCTGCCACTCCTTCGGTTCATCCTGTTTCTCCCATCCCGGCGCCGGCACCGGCGGCTGGTGCTGGTACCGGCACCGGTACGGGCGAAGGACCCGCTGCCGCGGCGTCGCGAGCGGTCGGCGGGACGCGCCGGCTGCTGGTACGGCTGCACTTCTACGCGGGCGTGCTGGTTGCGCCGTTCCTGGTGATGGCCGCGCTCACCGGGCTCGCTTACACCCTCACCCCGCAGCTCGACGCTTTGGTCTACGCGGACGAGCTGTATGTCGATCGGGTCGGGGCGAATCCGCGTCCGCTCACCGAGCAGGTCGCGGCGGCTCGGGCCGTCCATCCGGAGGGGACCGTGTCGGCCGTCCTGCCCGCTGACGCCGCCGACCGGACCACCCGCGTCGTGCTCGACGTGCCCGGCCTCGGAGAGAAGCAGCGCACCGTCTACGTCGACCCGTACACCGGTCACGCGCAGGGAGCACTGACCACCTGGTGGGGGAGTACCCCGCTGACCACATGGCTCGATGACCTGCACCGCAACCTGCACCTCGGCGCGTTCGGGAGGCAGTACTCCGAGGTGGCGGCAAGCTGGTTGTGGGTGGTGGCCAGTGGTGGCCTGATTCTGTGGGTGCTCAGATGGCGTAACTCCCGGCGGGTGCGGCGGGTGCTGCTGCCCGACCTGGGCGCGCGGGGCCGACGCCGCACGATGGCCTGGCACGGCAGCGTCGGAGTGTGGCTTGTGGTTGGCCTGCTGTTTCTTTCTGCTACCGGCCTGACCTGGTCGCGGTATGCCGGCGCGCACTTCAGCTCGGTGTTGGACGCGCTGCACGCGCACGCTCCGGAACTCGACACGGCACTGCCCGTCCCCGACCCCGCACCCGTAGCAGCCTCGCCCCATGCGGGCCACGCGATGCCCGCTACGGGGATGGCTGATGCCGGTTCGGTGACCGACATCGGCGAAGCTGGTGTCACCGGGCAGGTCGACCGGGTCCTCACCGCGGCGCGTGGGGCCGGGCTGGACGGACCGGTTGAGATCGACCTGCCCGCCAAGCCGGGCGCGGCCTGGAGCGTTGCCCAGACCGACAAGCTGTGGCCGGTGCGGCTCAGCCAGGTCGCGGTCGATCCCGCCGATGGCCGGATCACCTCCCGGGCTGACTGGGCTGACTACCCGTTGCTCGCGAAACTCACCAAGCTCGGGGTCGCCGCGCACATGGGCCTGCTGTTCGGCCTGGCCAACCAGCTGCTCCTCGCATCTCTGGCGGTTGGCCTGCTGTGTGTGATCATTTGGGGTTATCGGATGTGGTGGCAGCGGCGGCCCGTCCGTGATGAACGGCGGGCGCTCGTCGGTCCGGCGCCGGCACGCGGGACCTGGCGTGGGTTGCCGCGACCGGCGCTCGTCGTTGGGGTCGTGCTCACCGCTGTCGTCGGTTGGGCACTGCCCGTCCTCGGCGTGACCCTGCTGGCCTTCCTCACGTTTGACGTGGCTCTCGGCGCCATCCGGCGGGCGCGGCAGCGCGGCGGCACACCCGCCTGACCCGACATCACCCCGCGGTCCTGCTGCGGCAGCGGCACCGGCAGCCGTTGCCGCCCGGCCGGGCCGCTGGGCTGGGCTCGCTCCGCCGACCGACCGACCGAAGCCGTGGAACTCGATGACGGTGGACTCGTTTGTTTCCCGGAGCGTGCCCGCGGACGGTTCGACGAAGCGAGGTGTGTGCCCCAACCTCGCGACGCCGCGTCCCCTGTTGCCCGGCCGGAGCGGGCTGACGATGCGGCCGACAGTTCCTGAGCGGGCTGTGAGATCCTGGGACAGCACATGGCGGGTACATGGCAGGCAGACCCCGGCGAGCCGGACGTAGCCTGACAGCGTTTCCGCAGGTCAGGAGGGCTCGCCTAGTGGCCGATGGCGGCGGTCTTGAAAACCGCTAAGGGGAGCGATCCTCTTCGTGGGTTCGAATCCCACGCCCTCCGCTCTGACCAGCACCTTTGACCTGAATCCGCAGGCCATGGCTATTTTGGATCTTCTTTTTGTGATCTTTTTGTGGCTCGCGGCTGTCCGGCTGTGCCCGGCCGTGAGTGGTCATCTACGGCCGTCTGTGGGGAATATGTGGGGACGATCAAGAGGTGTCCCCAGGGTTCAGGACGGTGTCGATGCGGTCGCGGGCGGCCTGGTCCTGGCCGGCGAGGCACTTCGCGTAGACCTTGAGCAGGACGTGGACGCTGTGCCCGGCCCACTCGGCGACCTGGGTCGCGGGGACGCCCGCGTTCAGCCAGGTCGACACCGCAGCGTGACGTAGATCGTACGGCCGGCGGGCGAGTGGCGAGGCCAGCTGTGCGGGAGTGAGAGCCTTCGCGCGCGCGGCACGCCAGACGTCGCCGTACCGGCTGTCCGGGACGGGGCCACCCTGAGCACCGCGGAACAGCCGGCCGTCCGGGGCGGTGCCGAACTCGGCTAGGTGATCCCGCAGGATCCGGACAAGGTGTGGAGCGCAGGGCACCGGCCGCGTCTCGTCCTTCGCTCTGTGCTTGAGCTGGCGCGTCTCCCGCTCGCCGCTGTCGGTCCACTGGCCGCCCACCGTCGGAGCGGAGTTCGCGAGTGTCAGTGTCCCCCAGCCGCCGTTGGCGGGAAGGTCGAGATCGGGCTCGCGGAGCGTGTTCACCTCGGCGGGTCGCATTCCCGCGTAGTACATGCAGGCAAAGAAGCCGACCAGCGGCCGGGAGATCCCGCCGACCGAGTCGAGCAGCGCCCGCGCCTGAGCGGGGTTCACGACCACCCGGCGATCGACCGTCTCGCCGACCTTCGGCGCGGTCCACTGGATACGGGTCAGCGGGTTGACGTCGAGATGCCCCAGCTCGATGGCGTACTCCACCATGCTGAACAGCACTGCCCGTTTGCGGGCGATCGTGTTCGCCGCGGCCGGTGACCCGTCGAGCTTCACCGCCAGGGCATCGAGTGCCGCGCGGGCATAGGTCGGATCCGCCAGCGCCGAGATCGGCACGGTGGACCGTTCGACCCAGCAAAGGGCGGTGGCCACATCGTCCGATGGAGCGTCGTCTCCGTCGGTCGACCGCGTGATGTTGAATGCCCAGCCGTACAGGGCATCGCGGAGGACCCGCGGGTCGGGTGCGCCCTGCCGGGTGCTGAGGAAGGCGGGCGTGACGGTCGCGAGGGTGTCCGCGACGGACCGGCGGGAGTTCGGCGCGAGCCCGCGCCATTTCATCTCGGTGAATGCGCGGGCATGGCCGTACCAGGTCTGCTCATCCTTGCCGAGATCGAGCATGCTGACCGGAATCCCATCGGCGACGTCGAAGGGTTCGCCACGACGGGTCGCGCTGACCAGGCCGGAACGGAAGCTGTCCGCGAGAGCGGCCGTCTTGAAACTCCGGGAACGAGCTTTGCCCGCAACCGACCAGCGCACTTCATATGTGGTCCCGCGTTTTCCCGCGACTTTCCGGACGTTCCAGATACGGACGTCGTAGGTTGTCGGGCGGTCGATCCTGCCCGGCTGGCCGCTTCCCGCACGTCGGGGGTTCACGCGGCCTCCTCGCGGCCATCGAGCCACGCGGACAGATCGCTTCGCCTGATCCGGAGCTGGCCGTTCGGAAGTGTGAGGCAGCGAGGAGCGCGCCTCTTCGCCCGCCAGTCATAGAAGGTGGAGCGGGAGATCTTGAGTTCGTCGCACAGCTGGTCGAGCGTGAGTAGCTCCTCGCGTGCGGCTGGGACAAGGCGACGGGTCGGGCGCGGGGGCATGTAGAATCCGCTCCTTCTGCCGATTCTTTGGGCGAGATATCCCGTCTTCTCTGGGCGCGAAAGGGTCTGCCGGGAAACCGGCCGCATCCAGGGCGCTACCGCGTCACTGCGTGATCGGCTACGCCGACCCTGGACCCGTCCGGCCCCCCGGCAGGTCAGGCGCTTACCAGAGGAACGGAAGAAAAATGGGGGAGGAGCGAAGGACCGCGACTACCGGTCAGGACGGCCGGGTCTGCGCGGGAACCCTGCGGTACGGGGCGATGTCGGGCACCCAGCCACCAGCCGGACCCCGGTGTGGTGGGCGGGTTGCCGGAAACGCCGTGCCGGGGATCGCGCGGAACACCAACACGACGTCGACGTCCCCGAGGGCTTCGACGAAGACCGCGTCGGTGGGGATCCTGACGGCGGTCCGGGCGAGGTCGAAGGGGTCGGCGCCGGGTTTGACGGTCATCTCGTAGTAGCCGTGGCCGGGGGTGTCGAGGCGGACGAACGGCTGTCCATCCGAGGGGTCGCGTGGTGGGTCGAGGTCGGGCGGAATGATAGGGGTCACGGTCTGCGCTCCTTGTACGAGAAGGGGTGTGGATCGAGGTCCCGTCGTGGAGGGTGAGAGCTCCCGGCGGGACCGCCTTACTTAGCAATTGCTAAGTCCCGTTGAGTGTCTATGACGGCTTAGCGACTGTCAAGTACGCTTCGGGAATGATGCGGGAACGACTCATGGGCACGGCAGAGATCGCCGCCCGTCTCGGTGTGAGCCGCGTCCGAGTCCACCAGATCGTCACCACTGACCCGTCATTCCCCGAACCACTCGACGAGATCAAAGCCGGAAAGATCTGGCGAGCCGACGACGTGGAACGCTGGATTGCCGAGCACCGCCCACCCCGTGACCCGGCCATCTGACCGCCGTTCACGCCGCATCCTGCTGTTCCAGCCCGCGCGGCCGATCGACGTAGGCGGTGAGCGCCGCCCGCGGTATCCGCCGCGACCGGTCGATCACCACAGAATCGATCAGCCCCGCCTTCATCAACTGATAGAGCTTCGCGCGACTCACCCGCAGCTCAGCCGCCGCTTCGGCCGGGGTGAGAAGAAGCGTGTGCACAGTTCCTCCCTCCGATGATCGTTGAATCGAGACGTCAGGCCGCCCGGGGCATGCCGGGGTGGGTTGCCGAAACCGGGCCGGGATCGCCGCGCGCCGCACGGGCCGCGTCCAGTTGGGTGCGCCAGTGGTGGCGGTCCGCGACCGCGCGCAGGAGGAGATGTTCACGATGCGGGGTGGCTGGATCACCTGGCCGGAGCAGCTGCCAGATCACCCGGTCGGGCGTGGCGCCCTGACCGCCACGTGCCTCGTCGCCGGTGTGGCCGAGGACCGCGAGTTGTTCCCGGATCCAGCTCTTACGATCTTCCCGATGATCGGTGAGGGTCTTACCGGACCATTTCCGGGAGACGAGCACGCGGCGGCCGCCGAAACCGAGGGTTTCCCGCCGGTGGGCCTTACCCTTGCAGCGTCCCGGCAGCAGCCCGGCCTTCGGGTTTTTCGGCTGGACGCCGTAGCGCAGCCAGTTCGCACACGTCGGCGTGCACGGCTCGTAGCGCAGGGCGTCGGCGAGCCGGTCGACGTGCGCCCGCTGCGCGTCAGTGGTGATGCCGTGGCAGGTATCCAAGCTTTTGGTCAGATATTTGGTCAGGTAGCCGATCAACCGGCCGGTGTTCGCGCTGTTCGCGGTCACCCCGTCCGCGCGGACCTGCACCCCGAACCGGACGACATGGGTGGGTTCGGCATCCTCGCCGATCGCGTCCAGGGCCTCCTCCCAGGTCGGCAGGGCCGCGCCGGTGTCCGGGTCGGTGTAGCCGCCCGCTTCGTCGTCCCACACTGGCAGCCGGTCGGGGCTGTAGACCGGCTGGGCACAGGCGGGCCACCACACCTGGTGATACGTCGCCGCCGCCACCTGGCGCAGCAGCACCCGCGGGATCGTGCCGCGCATCGCCGCATGCAGAGCGGCGCCAAGCGCCGTTGGGGTTCCAGGCAGGCGAAGTACTGGACGTCGTACCCCACGGCCCGGCGCAGGTTCTGCCAGAACCGATCCACCAGCTTCGGGAAATGGATGGCGTCGCGGGCCGCCCGCCGGTAGTCATACGAGGCTGGGTCCACCGGGGTGCCATCGGAGTGCACCTTCCCGTACGAGTCGCAGGTCAGGGTGAGGAACATCGACGGCCGCCACACCGTCCCGTCCGATCCGGTGAACGTCCGCCCGACCGTGCGCCGGTCCACCGGCAGCCGGGGCAGGTCCGGGGCATCCTGACGTCGCCGGGTGGACCGGGTGCGCCGGGGCCGGTCCCGGTTGTCCGGCGCGGTCTTTCCCCGCACACCGAGATCGTTCAACGCATCGTCTACCTGCGAGATCAGATCGTCGACCTCGGCGACCTGCCCGACGTCGTGACTGTCCGTGGCGTCAGTGCGGACGGCTTCGAGATCCGCCCGGAGCTGGACCAGGGTCTTCGCGTCCTCGCCGGGCGGGTCGGGGTCGGGGAGCGGTTCGTCGTCGAGATGCCAGCCGGCCTTGCACTGCGCCATCCGCAGTTTCCGCGCCCGTTCCGCACACGGCGGGCACTTCGATGCCAGGGTGGCCCCGCAGGGCACCGGGACGGTTTCCGTCTCCCCGGTGACCAGGTTGACTGTCCGCATCGCCAACGGGCGGATG
>NZ_CAKJTM010000002.1:0-2245 GCF_917627345.1 Protofrankia sp. CiP3
CATCGCCGCGCCTGGGCGGCCTTGGTGAGAATGTCTCCGGTATGCGTGGCACAGGCATCCCAGTCGTACTTCCTGGGTAGCGGTCCGCACGGTAGTACGGCGCCGATCGCTTTTTGGAGCACAGTGATAATTTCAAGTTCGTCAAATGGGTCGAAGTAGTATGCCGGCGAAGACCCAGCTATTTCTTCGTTACTGCAGGCCCGTGCCACGAGGAGTGGCAGACCGTGCGCATGAGCCTCCAGGAGGGGGTGGCCAAAGGTCTCTCCATACGACGGCCAGATCAGGCAGTCGGCCCGCTGGTACATCTCTTCCAGACTTCGGCCGGTTAGGTAACCATGAAATGTCACCCGACTTCTCATACTATCGATCAGTCGGTTTACTTCCCGCCCGTAACGTTTTTCGGGCATGTCCCCGACAATGTCGAGCGACCATTCACCGCGCACCTGACGCAGGCATCTCAGGAGTCGATCAACATTCTTCCATCGATAGAGCGAAGAAACAACGAGAAGCCGTCGCACCGGCCGTGGCAACCTCGGCCGGTAGTGATCATTTTCGGTTGGGCCGCCGTGGCGAACTATGTGAATCCGTTCAGGTTCAATACCAAGGAAAGACGTCGCCGCATCGCGGGCGTACGCACTGACAGCAATGTGGGAAGACGCGTGCCGTGCCGAGATTCTTGTGAGCGCCTGTTGGATCCGGAATCTGACCCGCTCGTGACGACGGTAGTCGCGGTGCAAGGATTCGTCAAAAATTGCTGAATTACGAAGCGTAAGAACGAGCGGCATCTCATAGCGACAGAATGATATCTCGGTCGGTGCGAAGACCACATCGATACGCTCGCTTTTTACTACCTCATGCCATGCGCGCGAGCGCGCTGCAAGGCGCCCGGACGCGGGTATGATATGTAGTTCAGGCGGAATCGCGGCCGCGACCAGCGGCCGCTCGACACGAGCCAGAATCGGGCCGACTTCGAGCATGTCGTGCTGGGCAAGGCGTGGCAGGATGTGGCGTAGGTACGAAATTCCACCACCGGTCGCTGCTGACGATGCATCGATCGCTACACGGATCATTCGACATCCACCTTTACTTGGCAACCTCTGATCGTTGATCGCAGAGTCGCCATCGGCCTTAAAGGGACAAACGGTGACGGACGATATCCCCCCGAGGTCGCTTCAACGACTCAGCGGATTCCTTGGCGGCCACCCTGCGTTCGTTGCTCAACCAGCCCGAGACGTGGCAGCGGGATGACGTCCGACTCCTGTCCCAGGACTGAGGTGCGAGCCTCCTCGAAGAACCCTCGACCGAGGTCCTCGAACTGCTCGCGATGAAAGTATCGCGCCATAACCTTCATCGACAGAATGAGGGCCACTCGATCAGTGCAACGATCATAGGGAACGCCGGCAAGGAGGAGGAAACGGCTGGTCCGTTCGACAAGGGTGATGATCTGGCTCTTGCCGCCCTTACCGATGATCAAGTCTCCCTCCCAGTGTCCAGGGATGGCCCGGTCGGCCACATCGGGAGGCCGTTCACTGATATTGGCCATGTCCTTATGCTGCGCTGCCCTAAACTCTAGGCCGATTAGTCCATTTTGGATAGATTCGAGATCCGATTTGGCCGTACCAATCACCAAGATCCGTTCCGTCGCATCGTCGCGACCCGGCTCCCGGAACGACAGCAAGGCGGAACGGATCATGCTGAATGCCCCATCGGGGTGGCGCGAGTCCAGGCGGGCGATCATTTGCAACCAGATCGGTAACCCCGAGAACTTCAATGAACACGAAGAGTTGAATGACGGAGTCATATCGTCGAGTCAAACTTGCCCAAAGCGGTCTAATCGGCCTTCAGTTTAGGGCAGTGCCTTATGCTGCCTTGTGTGCTGGTAGTAGACCCGGACGGGTGCCTTCGCACCCGTCCGAACCGAAGAACGATCTTCAGTTGGGTCTTCAGTTCGCCACGGGCCTGCAGATAGAGCGCCTGGTGGATCGTTTCGCTGGACACACGCATCTCCGGCTCGTCCGGATAGTCGATCGTCATTCTCGCCGAAATCTGCTGTGGCGACCATTTCTGCGCCAGGCCATCCGCGACAGCGTCATGTAACCGACGAAATACGGCGAGCTTGCGCGGCTTCGGTCGACGCGCCTGTTCCTCGGCGCGCTGCTGCGCGTCCACCGCTCGATATTTTCCACGGCCACCACAACGATGTATCTCCCGATAGACCACGGACCGGTTCTTGCCCAATCGTCTC
>NZ_CAKJTM010000002.1:2902-155994 GCF_917627345.1 Protofrankia sp. CiP3
GGGTCCCGATAAACCCTCGGTGATCCCATGGGAAATCTCTTCGCGGTCCGCTGTGGTAGGCGCTTCGCTGCGCACTTTGATCTCCTTGGTCAGTGGAATCCACGGCATATCGTATGTGACGTGATTCATGCACGGTGCGCTGACCCTTTGAGGCCAAGTTCTGATTGCTCGTCAACCAGTATAAGAAGAGTTAGAAAAATCCAGATAAACAGCGCGACCCGGTTCGCCGTAAATGCAGGGATACCCATTGTTGCTGCCATGCTCAGAAGTAGGACCGCAGTGGCGAACGATCGCTCTGGAGTCCGCCGCGCAGGCCTCCCTTTAAGCCAATTGTAAATCAGTATAACCAGCATGAAGGAAAAAATTGCCACACCGATGAATCCACCGACCACCATCATCTCAATCCATGAACTGTCGTACGGAATGGCAAGACCGCTGGCCCCGTAGCCAAACCATGGATGAGTTTCCGAGACATACTGGAATGCTACACTGAAAGAACCGTTAGAGCTCAGTCGTCCCGCTGTATATTTACTTTCCACGCTCGTACTACCGGTACCGCCGAAGAGCGACGCCAGCATCCAGGAGCCTCGCCACTGCGGGATATCGAACTGGGAAGAAAAAATCTTAACTAACCCGGCGATGCAGCCGAGGACCAGTAGTCGCCGTGTTCGCTGCCCTTGTCCCATTGCCTGCCACACTGCTAGTGGCAGACCAACCAGCAAAAAAATCTTCGAAACACTCAGGACTCCACCGACGAGAACAGGTGTCACTGCAAGTCCGAGAAGAACCGGACGGTCTTGGCCGTGTCGGCCGAAAAGATAAACGGCTGCAAGAAGCGCGAGGGAGTAGGCGACCCCGGCCTCAGCTGGTTGAGCAAAGATTCCCGTCAGTCGACCGTTGTCGAGGGCACGTACAGCAACCGTCGTTTCAAGAGTGGCCGGAGAATATCCCCAGAACCTCTGCAACTGATTGGTTGGATTACTGAAAAGACCGGCAAAAGCTATGATCCCGTTGAGGGATACCATAACTACAAAAACCTGACTGACTACATTTAGTAGCCTAAGTCGCTTATGTCCCACCGCCAGCCAGCATGCAACCAGAAGTAGCACCGCCAGCGGGTAGAGGTAGTTGTCGACGCCGGACAGCAGGTTACCTGGGAAAAACTTGCCGGGCACTGGTACTCGGCTCGCATTAACAATAACCAGAAGAAGAAGAGAGGCCCACAGGATCGCGACACATGCATGTGGATCATCAAACTTCAATTTTGACACAAGAAACGGGATGGCCAACAGCAGAGAGCCGTAGACCATCACCTGCTCCGTCCTGACTCCGACGGTGAGATATGGTCCGAATGCTGCCACCACGACAAGAAAAGGCCAGCTTCGTACAATGAGGGATACCTGGCTGTGGACACCAGGACGCTCAACGGCGGTCACGTGCCCGGAACAGGCGACGAACCGCTGCAATGCAGGACGATGATCCGCACTGGAGTCAATATGGGCTCGATAGTCCGAGGCTATTTTCACCCGGCAGCGACTCCTTTCATTTCTCCGGTAGAAAGCCACCACGAATGGCGGTACGGCACACGGTTATTATAAATCATCAGATGCGCCGGCTCGGGTAGCTGGTAGGCAACACGCCGGACATCTGAACGGAGAACGGCGGCAGTCGATGTGGGATGCTGTCTTTTTGAGGCAAATCACCCGCCAACGGCCATTCGGGTCAATTGAGGGGCGGGGTCAAGTTGTCGTAGCTACAGAATGATATCTCGGTCGGTGCGAAGACCACATCGATACGCTCGCTTTTTACTGCCTCATGCCATGTGCGTGAGCGCGCTGCAAGACGCCCGGACGCGGGTATGACATGTAGTTCAGGCGGAATCGCGGTCGCGACCAGCGGCCGCTCGACACGAGCCAGAATCGGGCCGACTTCGAGCATGTCGTGTTGGGCAAGGCGTGGCAGGATGTGGCGTAGGTACGAAATTCCACCACCGGTCGCTGCTGACGATGCATCGATCGCTACACGGATCATTCGACATCTACCTTTACTTGGCAACCTCCGATCGTTGATCGCAGAGTCGCCATCGATATTGACGGGACAAGCAGTGACGGACGACATCCCACCGAGGCCGCTTCAACGACTCAGCGGATTCCTTGCAATCGTGAACAGGAAAGTGCCCCGCTTTGCCGCGGCGGCCACCCTGCGTTCGTTGCTCAACCAGCCCGAGACGTGGCGGCGCAGCTGCCGTGGCAGCGGGATGACGTCCGACTCCTGTCCCAGGACTGAGGTACGAGCCTCCTCGAAGAACCCTCGACCGAGGTCCTCGAACTGCTCGCGATGAAAGTATCGCGCCATAAAGCCGTCAGTATGCTCCCAGAGGACTTCGTCAGCGCTCCGGTGGCGAAACTCCAGGCCAATAATATAATAACGGGCCAGCAATATTTTGGTCACGAGAGCGTCACGGTTATAGACCATTACCCGCGCCTCCCCCTGTGCTGACAAGGCACGGGCTATCTGGCGGACTATGCGAGTGGTCCGCGACGAGTGATGAATCACCCCCCACGACCATACGAAGTCAAACTCGCCGGCGCCGAACGGCAGTTCCTCGGCATCCGCCTGCTGCACGCGGGCAGTCAGCCCCTTCACGGCCAGCCGCGACTTTGTTGCGGTGACAGCGGTCTCCGTCAGGTCCACAGCGGTGACATCCGCACCTCGAGTTATAAGTTCCTCGGTGTGCAGCCCCATTCCGCAGCCGATCTCCAGTACCCTTTTACCATCGAGCGAATCCGGCATGATCTGGTCGAAAGGCCGCCGTTTGGACAGAAACGGGAAGCTTGCCTCGATCCATCGGCGATCCATTTCATCAAACCATTCGCGACTCATCGGCTCAGAGCTGGACATCCCATGCCAGTCGTAGGTCATCGGGTTGTTCGTCCACCAGTCCCGATTGCCGACCTGGACGCTGTCGATGGGCTGTGCCGCGCTACGATGCGACTTGAATTTCACGAAGGCTCCTCGCCACTTTCCCGACTATGCCCTGTATCGTATTCCATGAGGAGGGTGGAGCTCCTGTGTCCACTGCTCTGGAGTGTCGCCAGGTCGATCGGCTTCTCTTTGGCGGGCTACACCATGGGAAAGATGGTGGGTGTCGTTGGTCATCCGCATCAGCAGATTTTCGTGGCGGCCTGTCATGGCATTTTTTCGTCCCTGCCGGCTGCTAGCGCGCCTGCTCTTGAGCGCATTGATAGATGGTCTACCTAGTGATCAAATTTGTCGCTTTCGAGCGATTCAAGCCACGCGTTCAACGATGCGATGGCCCAGATCTCCGCCCAACGACGACTGTTGCTTTCGAGTACTCGGCGGCCGATCACCGGGTCGACATAGCTCCAGACCGCAGCCGTCGGATCCGCAAGCGCCCGGACATAGACTGAGAGCGGTCCAGCGTCCATTTCCTGTTGAACCCCGACGGTGAAGCCCTGCTTGGGCCCGCGTGCGGCTCGAAGCAGACGACGGTCGCCGACAGCGCGGGCGAATCGTATTTTTCCGACCCGACCGTCTTCCGCGGCGCGCAGCCCCGCGGCAAGAACGCACCGGTCCACAAACGGGACACGTAGCTCCACCGAGCTGGCCATGGAAAATCCGTCCGCGTCTGGTAGAAGCGTCGCGCTGAGGTAACTCTCCACTTCAGCCCGGGTTAGAGCGGCGGACGAGCAGCCATCGCCCAGCCCCTCCGGGGGCTGAACATGATCCGGCACAGTGCCGACGAGACCGGCGCCGGCAAGGGCACGCTCGAGGGGCCAGACCGACCGATGTAGGAGATCAAACTCCCACACACTCCGTGGACCGCCAAGCGCGACGAGTGTCTTTGCCTTGGCCGGAACACGCGCTGGAAGCAGGTCAAGTTGTTGGTCCACCCACCGCCGTGGCCCTGCGGGAAGACGATCGAGCGCGCGGAGAACCGGCAAGGCTGGAAGCTGCCGAAAGTGGCTGTAGCCGCCGAACGCCTCGTCACCACCGAGCCCGGAAAGCGCGACCTTGAAGCCGTGGTCCCGTACCGCCCGGCACACGATCCACGTGTTCAATCCGTCGATCGACGGCCGCTGCATGTGACCAAAGAATGACTCGATGTCCAGGGGATCGCCACCAACGGTCACAACCTGGTGATGATGACTGAAAGCCGCGGCGATCGCCGCGGCTCCCGGAGCCTCACCCTGCCGCGGCCCTGGTGCAATCGTCAGACAGGTCAGCGTGCTTCCGAGCTCCCGCGCGGCCCACGCGATCGCGGCAGAATCGATACCCGACGACAACAGGAGAGCGGTGGGTACATCCGCGCCAAGGTGGACGGCAACGGCGTCCAGGAGAGTTGTGCGCAGTGGGGCATTTCTCTCGGGTGCGCCGAGCGGGAGTGGACCACCGAGCCGGTCGGGACCGACGATGGTTCCTCGTGCGCGTTCGCCGGATGCATCGATCTCGATCCAGGTGTTTGCCGGCACAGCCTGGATGCCATCGAACGGTGATTCGTTACCACCCAAGGCGCCCAGATGCAGAAAGCGAGCCACCGCCGCAGCCCGCATGGACCCGTGGGGTGTTATGGCGGCAAGCGCCCGTAGCTCCGAGGCGAAGGCGACGGTCCCATCTGACAGCCGGCGCCAGTAGAGTGGTTTTATACCAAGAGGGTCACGGGCGAGCAAGATCCGCTGCCGTTGTACGTCCGCGGCGGCGAACGCGTACATGCCCCTCAGCCGCCACAGTTCGTGGGATCCGTGATCCTCGAGAAGCTGCGGGATGACCCGCCCGTCGCTTCCACGCGTGTCGCTTAGCCCCAACCAGCGAGCCACCTCGCGGTGATTGTAGATCTCTCCGTTAAAGACGGTACTGATGGTTCCGCCGACCGAAAACAGGGGCTGGTTACCGGCGTCGGCTGGTGCGATAATCCCAAGTCGGGCAATGCCGAGCGTGAGCGACTGGGTATACATGACCGCGCTGTGGTCAGGTCCGCGGTGATGTTGCATCCTGATGAGTGCGGCGACCCGATGTTCCGCCCGATCCTTCTCGGCGTCGACTACGCCCGCGATTCCGCACATGCCTGATTCCTTTCCGGCCGAGGCAGCAGTTGCCAGGTGTGCCGCTGACCACGTATGCATATGAATCCATTGCGCGTATCCGCAGCTGCCAATCGCGTGGCTGTTGGGAAGAAAAAAATCCGCATTTCCCGCCCCAGGCGCCTGGCCCGTGTCACCTATTCGCCTCGTCAAACGCGGAGTACATCGAGACTGCCATGTTCAACTCTGAATCCCACCTACTGCGATGAGCTCGTTTTCTTCAGATCTATTTGGGGACCAGCGGCAGCCAGGACGGTCCGTCGCTCATTCCCGCCGCCCCATGATGTAGATGTCGCTGCACAACGAAGGCCGTCGCTGCAGCAGCGGGTCGAGATAACCGATGGATCGACGCACCCAGCGACGTCTGTCGCTGTAACCGTTCCAGTTCCGACCTTCGATGCGGACATCCACGAGCCCCATGTCTCGCGCGATATACCGCAGATCGTCTGAATCGGGCTCCCGCACGTGCCCCCGGAAGCGCGGCTGTTCGTACCAGTCTGCCATTCCCGACCACTTTCCTCGGCCTAGAAGCACCGTAACCCTCTTTTTGAGGTCGACGCAGTTCGGTGCGCCCAGAAAGAACCATCCCCCCGGACGCAGGGCCTTCTTCACCTCATGCAGCAGGGTCTTCGGTGAATGGTGCAGATGTTCGATGTTGTCGAAGCTGGTGATAACGTCAAAGCTTTCCGGCTCCGCACTGAAGCCCTCTTCGATCACGTCCCGGCGGAGGACCTTCACACCGTGTGCACGATACATGTCAAGCACCCCGTCGCCGAGCTCTGCATTGATGGGGTCCGCGAAATCATCGACAAGGACGGCCTCGAGACCCGCTATGGTACAGCCGAGAGAGAATAGGCCAACGCCGCCGCCGATGTCACAGACCCGACCGCCCTGGGCTAGGGCCGCGACGGTCGAGACGTGGAAAACCTGCCTTCGTATGTCCCTCATCGAAACATCGTGCAGGGCCGACGGAAGCTCCCGTACGAGCTGTGCAAATTCTTCGGCAAGATGGTTGGCATTCACCAGTAGATCTCCATATTACGTCGTAGGCTGACTGGCATAGCCTGGTTTTCCTGGCGCGCTCGCAAGATCCGGCTGATGTGGGCGAGAATGTCGAAAAATCCCTCGAAACCGCTGCAGCCTGACCAAGCAGACCGTGTCAGAGTGCATCACCCTGGTCCTGGGCGGGAGCCGGTCGGTAGCGTTGATCAACTGTTACAGTCTTTCCCAGCCGGCTCACGATGTCATCCGAAGAGACAACGGTGACAGACACCGCGAGCCGGTCGCCGACCCGGTCCTGTAGCAGGCGGTGGGCCCGGGACAGGTCGTTTGTCGCTGGTTGCCGGGCTGCGGCGACACGCAGTTCCACCTCGCCACGCCGTTCCTGCCGGAACTGGAACCTGTCGAAGACTGCGAATGCGCTGTCGTGGAAGTTCAGGGCAGCGGTGGAGATCGGTTCGTCATCGGCCCCGTAGACCAAGGACTGATCCCACCGGCCGCGAATTTCGGTCAGTACGGGGAATGGTGAACCACATACACACCGTGCGCCCTCGGAATCCGGAGACTGGAGCGTCCCTCCATCTTCGGTGTCGTAACGCACGAGGGGCATGGCGGCGTTTGTCATTCCGGTTCCGACGATTCGGCCAGCGACGATCTCGGCTACGCCATAGGTAGGCGTGACATGATAGACGCCGGTCCGGCGCGGGCACTCGCCTGCGAACACCACTTTCTCGCTCTGCCCGTACCAGCGCACCACAGGGGCCCCGAAGACATCACGCAAGAGCGGCAACTGCCAGTCAAAGGCGCCCTCGCTGGCAAGTAGAACTGCCCGGATTCTGCTTAGTTCCGGGTACGGTCCGGTCCGCGCCACCCAACGCGCGAAGGGCGTTACGGCCGACGGATACCCCCAGATCGCCACAGGCCGGAAGTCCCGAAGCCGATCCAGGAGTTCGGCGAACGTTCGATCAGACAAATGGAATGGTGAGACCAGGAATTGGTTGTACGTAGGCTGGAACAGGATAGGACGACCGGCGAAACCTTCACCGAGGCTGCCACCTCGAAAAGTGATCTTCGGGTCGGTTGGCCGTACACCCACCCGACCCCACACGTACGCGATATGCGCCCACTCGGTGAAAAAGGACGGGTAGGATATTCTGAGATCGAGAGGCCGTCCGCCGGTGCCGCCGGTGGTGACCCGCCGAGCCGGCACTCGTGGATGGGCGAAGGATCCGGCAACCTGACGAACCGCCTCCTTGGTCAGTATTGGAAGGTTATCAAGCGAACCGTGCAGGTATTCTGGACGTGCCCGGTAGTAGGGCACCGATCGAAGCCATCTGTGTTGAAACCTGCTCAGCCGGGCCAGCTGCCACTCCCGGACTTCGGCCGCGTCGGCCATTTCCAACCGGGCGAGTGTACGAAGGTGTGCCTGGACGAGTGGGCTGGTGTACGCAGCCGCGAATACCGTGGCCGCGGCCCGTGATCCGAACAACGAGGTAGTCATCATCGATGCGCTGCCGGACGCGGCTCGTGTTCGATGTGCCCCTTCCAGGCGAAGTGTGGTTCGGCATGCAGAGTAGCCTCGACCGGCAGCGCCCCGAGACGGATGTTCCACGGATCGTGATCGGAAACGACCTGGATCTCACGCCAGTTACCAGCGGCCAACGGAAGGCTTCGACACATGAACGCCTGGCGGACCACCGGTATCCGATCCGGGTCGAAGCCAAACAGGTATGTAACAACCGCGTCAACGGCTGCGGGGGTCGTCCCGCAGGCGAGCAAGCGGGAGGGAAGTGCATCTGGGTTCATCGGACCGTTGCGATGACCCGCGATCACCCCATCCACAAGGACGATGTGTCGCCGGTTCGGGTCCGGGGTGTGAGCCACCGTGCCATCCGCACGGCCATATTCCACGATCTTGTTCAGGTCCAGGCACATGCGCCACACCGTGTCGTTGCCCCACCAGTTGCCGCTGCGCACGACGCTGTCACCGTCCCCGAACACCTGGCTGCCGCCACGCCGAGCAACTCGCAATATGCCGCCACCCAGGCGAGGGGCGGCCAGCGCCACCCGTTGGAGCTTGGTCGCAACAGCCCGCTCAAGGGAGTGCCGGGTATTCCGGCTGGGATGCTCATCACCGCCGCTGTCAGGCCGACCCTCCGTATGATGCGGCAACCAGTTCTTGTCAGCGTTGACCCCGACGAGGTTTTTGAGCCCAAGCGTGATCCCAGCTTTCTTGTGACTTTTCAACTTCGGGAGGTTGACCACGAGGTCAGATCGCATCACGGTACCGGACAGCAGGTACGCGTGCCGACCTCCACGGTGGTGAAAATTCACCACGCGGCTGTCATAATCAGCACCATAGTAGCGGCCGGTGCCGCTATGACCGACAAACTCGCTGGCCGTGGCGAGGTCGAAGGATATCTCGCCACCGGGATCACCCGCCAGGCGGTGCCTGGCCACGACAACGTCATCGACCGTCGTCCATTCCTCCTTCCGTAGGTCGATCAGGTCCAACGTGAATCCGCGTTCCCGATAAAAACGCTGCAGGTCGTCCATGCCGAGTATGTGTATGATCGCGGAGAATGACGAATCGGTCTGTGGTGCGTCAGCGACGACCACCCGTCCAGCGGACCCGACCGCGGCGAAGGCATAGTCGGCGACGGCACGGACCACCGAGCCGTGCGTGAGTACGTAACGCCATCCACCGGCATCGCGCGGATGGCGCTCCCGCACCAGATTTGGTTTGAGTACGACCGTTCCGCCCGGTCCGACGAAATCGCCCAGTGGATTCCAACGGGCCGTTTCCACGTGCGCGGCGTCCATCCCGGCCAGTGCCAGTACTCGGCGAACCCCAGCGTAGACCGGGTTCTCGCTGGTGCTGAGGTGATCGTGCATGTACTCGGGATATGCCGTATCAGGGGAGAAGGGCGCCGCGTCCGGGTACGAGGCAACCTCGGTCCGCGTTGCTGCCACCTGATACCGGGCAACATTTTCGGACATTCCCTTCCTTCTTGGTAGGAACGCTGGCCGAAATACCACAACGACTGCGGCAACGGTGCTCGAATGCGCTGATCCTGCTGAGAACGGTGGACAGGCGTCTACGACTGATCAGATGAGTACTCAGGGTAGCAGCCTGCTTGCCAAATGCCAGAACCGCGCCGCGCCGGTCATACCAAGGGCCCAAGTAGCCTGCTGGGTGGAGCTCATTCCCCACAGGGCAGCCGCGTCTGCTCGTCCGCACATGTTCCAGTTCCCGAACGTGCACCATTAGAATCTATCTAAAATAGGAACAGAATTATGAGCATTTCCGAGGTTAGCGCGTCGGTGCAGCCGACCCAACGTACTTCTCGGGCACAATAGGTGATGTGAAAAATCCTGTACGTAATGATCAACTGGCAGGGTCATCTGACCAGGCTGGCGACGTGCTGCTGCTCGCACCATCGCTTGGACTCGGTGGCGGTATCGAGCGGTATCTCTCTACCGTTGTCCGAGCGCTCGAGGGGTCGGGTGCTCAGGTCCGGCGAGTGGACCTACTCACGCCGGAGCGCCGCCCTACCCCGGCTGTCAAAGCGACCTTCGTTGCTCGTGCGCTTGCCGCCGCTCGGAGGCATCCACCCGTCGGGTGCCTCCTGATAGGGCATCCTGCCCTCATCCCGGTGGCCGTCCCGGTAGCGGCACGCGCCCGTCCGCGCCGCTCGTTCGTCACGTTCTACGGCGCCGACATCTGGGGTACCACGTCACTGCGTCGGATGCTGCTCACCCGGTTCTCAGGGGCGAGTCCGCTGACAATCAGTAGCTTCAGCGCGGGTGCCCTGCTGTCTCTCGGTCTCCCGGCTGTCCTCCCACCGGGGATCGACCCGCTGTGGCGGCGGACCCTGCTGGAAGTCCCCCGGCAGTCCAGCACGGACCACGTACCGATTGTGCTGTCCGTCTGTCGGCTATCGGATTGGCGCGGAAAAGGCTTGGTGGAGCTGGCCGGAGCCGTCGAAGAGGTCCGGGAGAGACTCGGCGAAGTGCGCCTGATCGTGGCGGGGCAGGGGCCCGCCCCTTCCGAACTGGTCGAGCTGCTTGCTCGTACGCAAGGCGACCTGCGGGTCTCACCGTCCGATTCCCAGTTGGCGGAGCTCTACGCAAAGGCGGACCTGTTTGCCCTGTGTACTCGTACCCGGGTAAAGCCCCCGTCCAGCGGGGAAGGCTTTGGCATCGTGTTGGTCGAGGCGCAGCTTGCGGGTTGCCCGGTCGTCGCCCCGTTCTCCGGCGGCTCGGCCGATGCCTATATTTCCGGGCTGACCGGTTGGTCGCCAGCGGAGGAGTCCACGGCAGCCCTCGCCGATCTGGTACTGCGGCTGCTGTCCGACCCCACACGTCTCGCCGAAGCCGGCCAACGTGCCCGG
The DNA here is from genome assembly GCF_917627345.1 of Protofrankia sp. CiP3. NCBI lineage: Bacteria > Bacillati > Actinomycetota > Actinomycetes > Frankiales > Frankiaceae > Protofrankia > Protofrankia sp. CiP3. The sequence continues at coordinate 13,398 of NZ_CAKJTM010000002.1, forward strand.
GATTGGGCGCGGACGGCGACTGAACCAGCAGCCTACGCCGAGCAGGCGTGTCGGCTCCTTCTGGGTACCACAGCGCCGTCCGGTGCCGTGCCCGAACCCCGGCCGGCCCCGCATCTGTGCAGGGCCGACGACGGGCAGGTCGCCGACTCGATCCCGTTGCGGTAACCGGGGTTGAGTCGGCAGGTGGGCCGGCCTGGGACAATCAAGTCGGTCAGTGCCAGTCAGATCAGTGGCGGGACGCCCTGTGACGCATGGCTTCCTCACGCTCGAGGTTATTGCGTTCGGTGGCGAGGTCGGCATCCACCATCATCTGGACGAGAGCCTCGAATCCGACGGCTGGTCGCCAGCCGAGCGCATCCCGCGCCTTGCTCGCGTCACCGACAAGCACATCCACCTCCGCCGGACGTAGGAATCGCGGGTCCTGGATGACGTATGCGCTCCAGTCATCGATGCCGACGTGGCCGAACGCTGTGTCAAGAAGCTCACGGATCGAGTGCGTCTCGCCAGTAGCGACAACGTAGTCCTCGGGGGTGTCGCGCTGGAGCATCCGCCACATGGCGTCGACGTAGTCGCCGGCAAAACCCCAGTCGCGGCGTGCGTCAAGATTGCCGAGTGTAATATTTTCCTGCACGCCCAGCGCGATCCGTGCCACACCGCGACTGATTTTCCTGGTCACGAACTCCACGCCGCGCCGCGGACTCTCATGATTGAAAAGAATGCCAGACACGGCGTATGCGCCGTATGATTCACGGTAGTTAATACTGATGTAGTGGCCAAAGGTCTTGGCAACCCCGTACGGCGAGCGCGGGTGGAACGGTGTTGTCTCGCGCTGCGGGGTCTCCCGCACCTTGCCAAACATTTCCGAGCTCGATGCCTGATAAAAACGGATTCGAGCCATTTCGTCCGAAGTGACTATCCGGATCGCCTCCAACATGCGCAGGACGCCGATGCCGGTTGTCTCGCCGGTCAGTTCCGCCTGTCGCCACGACAGCCCGACGAACGAGATTGCGCCCAAATTGTAGACCTCGTCCGGTTGTGCGATTTCGACTGCCCCGATGAGGGATGGCAGGTCTGTCAAGTCTCCCTCCAGCAGCCGGATCCCCGGCAGCATCTTCTCGACCATTGCGATCTTCGGATTCGACTGTCCGCGAACGAGGCCGAATACCTCGTATCCCTTGTCGCTCAGCAACTCACCCAGGTAGAGGCCATCCTGGCCGGTGATGCCGGTGATCAGTGCCCGTGGCATGCGACAGCCTCCCTATTGCGACTCAAAGTGTACGGCATATTGCGCATCGTAGTTGCCTTACGTTATTTTCTACCGTCGCCACACTCAGGCAACCGCTTGCCGGCTTTGGATCTACGTACTGACACCGTGGTAACAGGCAACTGAAGCACTTGATCTATGCTGAGCCTGACCATCGCCTGTTGCCCAGCGGGCCCGAAAACCGACAAGATCTACTCCGCCAAGAGTATAAACAGGACGAGAGTTCTTTTATTGGCCAATACAGGACCAAAAATGATAGATGAACTGAAAATTTGAATATTCTCGAATATTTGCACCTTCCGCGCGCTTGCTCGGCGTGTTGCCGCACGCGTGCTCTTCGGTGGATCCATAATGGCCTCGCGCCGCCCAGCGGTTCGCGCTGATCACCGACCGAAGAACGGAATGGAGCTGTTGTGCCGGTAGGCATAGAATCCGACTATCGATCCCGTATATACGCCCGGTACACCAGCGAGAAGCTTCCACACCTTCTTGACTCGACCGAGGCCAACTATGAGCATTGGGCAGCTGCTTGCCGACGTCGCCTGCGTGGCTGGCTGCCGAGCAGCCGGGAAGCGCGTTGTCTCGACGTGGCCTGTGGCCACGGCAACCTTCTCTATCTTCTCCGGGAAGCCGGATACCACAACATCAGCGGAGTTGACGTAAGCCCCGAACAGGCCGCCGTGGCGCGAAAGGTCTGGCCCGACGTCGAGTGCGAGAATGTTCTGGACTACCTTTCCAGCCATACTGGAGAGTTTGATCTCATTACCGGTTTCGATATCATCGAACATCTCCACAAGGCGGAAATCATTGAATTTCTTGACCTCGTGAGAAAGGCGTTGCGACCTGGCGGAACGGTCATACTCCAGACGCCGAACGCGGAGTCGCCCTGGGGCGGTATGCATCGATATCACGACTTCACCCACGAGACAGGATTCGATCCAGCCAGTCTTGCCCACGTACTCCTGGTAGCTGGCCTCAGGGAATTCGAGGTTCGTGAGTGTGGACCCTATGTCCACGGCGCGACAAGCGCCGCGCGAGCAGCATTGTGGAAAATGATCAGCAGCGGCCTTGCTGTATGGAACCTTGCAGAAACAGGGAGCCGCGGCAGCGGTGTGTATACCCGTGTTTTCGTCGCACGGGCCCAACGTCCAGCAGAGCCTCTACCGTGGGGAGGGAGATCGGAAGATGTCAGATCGGAGGACGTCCTTCCGCGCATCGTCGGTCCCGCCATCGCATTGGGCTGATGATCGGCTGCTTGACTGAGATGATCCCAATGGGGCCAGCACTACCGCAGCGGTTGTCTTGCACACCGGCGGAAAAGTTCTCGTGAAAGACCGGGAAAATTCTGGAAAACCGGATGAGATATCCCGTTCCGCAATCCTGGACAGTCGGAATACAGACGCTTTGCTATTTGTGGCGCAACTTCTCGGCATGGCGGCTGGGGTCACTATCGCCCGCCTTCTCGGGCCCAGCGGACGAGGAACAGTCGCAGCATTCGCCGCGTGGGGGCAGTTCCTAGGATGGATTGGTGTTCTCTCTGTCGATAAAGCAATCGTCGTCATCGGAAAAGATATTCAGGCCGATCATGATCCGGCGCGTCTCCGACAACTCGCCGTACTGGCGGCCAGTACTATGCGGCCAGCCACTGCTGCCGCATTGATCGCTGCCAGCATACTTGGGATTGTTCTTTTCCCGATCCTTGTCCCCTTGTTTCTAATACTCGTCATGGTAACTACGCTACAGGAGTTCCAATACGGCCTTCTGATCGTTGCGAGAAATCACCGACGCTACCTGGGTGTCCGCTTGGTCCAGCCGCTCCTTTATCTCATGCTCGTCGCTCTCCTGGCTACCATACCCAAGGCCCTGAACCATGATGGCGAGATCATGGTGGTAGGCTGTCTCGTTTGCTCATCGTTCATCTCCCTCTTCTTCGGCCCAACCCTACCCAGACCGTGGACGAGGGCACGCCGCGCAACAATTTCACAGCGATTGTCACGTGTGGCAAGGGAAATCCAGCTATGTACTGCTTTGCAGTACCTGAACAGCAGACTCGATCTTTTGCTCGCTCCGTTGCTGCTGACCCAAAATGAGGTTGGCTGGTATGCCGTCGGCGTCTCAGTCGGTCAGGTGCTCGGATTCCTGGGCACCGCAAATGCGCTCCGGGGCCTTGCGGGCCGCTCGCCGGGTATCGACATCCACGGGGCCCTGGCGGTCGCTGCCGCTGCGCTTGTTGGCTGTGCTCTCGCACCTACCGTGCTTCCGTTGGTCTTCGGTACTGTCTATGTGCAGGCTGTGCCGGTGGCACAGGTGCTCCTTCTTGGCGGCGTTGCCGTCTTTTGCCTCCAGGGCTGCACATGGCGTCTGATCGGTGTCATGGGGCAGCGGGCGGCAACCGTTTCGCAGGGCGTCGGCGCTGTTAGCTTCGCCGTTGGCGTGGTATTTGAACCGACGATGATCGGTCTCGCCTGGATGAATGTGCTGTCGACAATGGCCGCGCTCATAGTCGGGGAGGCGTTGTGGTACCACCGCCGTCGTGCTGTCTCCGTTCCATCTCAAGAACTCGGCTCAGAAATTGTAACCTGAATACCGAAAATTTTTTCTTTCCTGAGAATTCCACGAGTGGTCTATGACAGACCTCGATCTGGCGGTCACGTTTCCGAACGCCCTTCTGCAGAGGGCCCTTGCGTGTGTCCGGATGTGGATCAGCGCGAGACGATCAACGCGAGACGATCAGCACTGACGACGGCAAACACGGGTCAAGCTCCCACCGCCTTGCCGCCACCGACCGGCCGTCCGGGCCCTGGGTGCGCTCCCGCCATCGCTGTCCACGACATACCACCTTCGCCCGAATCACAGGCCCGCAGCCGCCTGAGCACCTCGACCAGCTGAAGCACAGTCCCTCAGCACCGATAGTCGGCCTGTCCACACGCTCGTGTCCACCGAAAATCGGTTTCGCATCGTCCGTCCTCCGGCACAGCGATAATCATCATGAATCAGCGCGGCCCAGTCATCCTGGACGTGCACCTTGCTATGGCAGCAGGCCACAGCGGGCCGTCGCCAGTGCGTAGGCCGACTCTCAATTGTGCGGCCACGACCGCGCAGATCCAGGTTGACTGGGCCAACGCCAACGGACGACCGTTGGCGCGAAAACCTGATCGTCCAAATCCTGAATCAGCGGAGATTGAAGCCGGTTACTACTCCAGGTAGTCGCGGAGTTTCTGGGAGCGGGACGGGTGGCGGAGCTTGGACAGCGTCTTCGACTCGATCTGCCGGATCCGTTCGCGGGTAACCCCGAACTCCCGGCCGACCTCCTCCAGCGTGCGCGGATGCCCGTCGGTCAGCCCGAAGCGCAGCTGAATGACCTTCTTCTCCCGGTCGGAGAGGGTGTGCAGGACCGAGTCAAGCTGCTCCTGCAGCAGGATGAAGCTGGCCGCGTCCACCGGCACGACCGCGTCGCAGTCCTCGATGAAGTCACCGAGGTGGGAGTCCTCCTCCTCACCGATGGGAGTCTCCAGCGACACCGGCTCCTGGGAGACCTTGAGAATCTCGCGCACCTTGTCGGGTGTGAGATCCATCTCCTTGGCGATCTCCTCGGGGCTCGGCTCGCGCCCGAGGTCCTGCAGCAGCTGTCGCTGGATGCGGATCAGCTTGTTGATCGTCTCGACCATGTGCACCGGGATACGGATAGTGCGTGCCTGGTCGGCGATAGCCCGGGTGATCGCCTGGCGGATCCACCAGGTGGCGTAGGTGGAGAACTTGTAGCCCTTGGTGTAGTCGAACTTCTCCACAGCGCGGATCAGACCGAGGTTGCCCTCCTGGATGAGATCCAGAAACAGCATGCCGCGACCCACATAGCGCTTGGCGATCGACACGACAAGACGCAGGTTCGCCTCTACAAGCTTACGCTTGGCAACCTGGCCATCACGTTCAATCGCTTCAAGATCACGACGCATCTGCGGAGAGGTCTTGCGGGTGGCTGCCGCGATCTTCTCGGAGGCGAACAGACCGGCCTCGATACGCTTGGCGAGGTCGACCTCCTCCTCCGCGGTCAGCAGCGGAACCTTGCCGATCTCCTTGAGATACATGCGTACCGGATCGGAGGTCGGCGCCTTGAGCGCCAGTTCCTCCTCCTCACGGCGACGCCGGGCGAGCAGGTCGGCCTCGTCGGCGTCCTCTCCACCCGCCTCGAGGATCTCGATGCCCTCGTCGTTGAGGACCTGCAGAACGGCGTCGGTCTGCTCCGGCGGCAGCTCGGCCGCCTGCAATGCGACCGTGACGTCCTCAGTGGTGAGGAAACCGATCTCCTTGCCCCTGGTGATGAGGTCCTTGACCTCGTCCACCTGGGCCTCGCGCGGTAGGACGGCTGGACTGCTCATGGGCGGAATCTCGTCACTTCCTTCTCGGGATCGACCCAGGTTACGCGGCACCCAGGCCCCGTTCCCGGAGTTGGCGCTTGTGCTGTTCCAAGGCGATCAGCTCACCATATGCGCGCTTGAACGTCTCGGCGTCGGTCACGGGGTTGAGCCGCTGCACACGCGACTTCAGCTCCGTGATACGACGGGTCACATGCAACTCCTGTATACGTGACAGCTGCTCATCGACGTACCTGTCGTCGACATCGCGGTCGCAGAACACGGCTTCGACGGCAAGCCCGGTGACCAACCGCCGGAGCGCGTCCTCCCCGGCCGCCGTGGCCACCAGGGAAACCCAGCCCGCGACATCACCAGCCGCTGACAGCCCAGCGTATACACCACCGGCCGTCATCATGGCCGTACGGACAGCGCGATGCGCGGGAACCGTGAACAACTCGGCCGGCAACGTGTCGAAGGCGGGGCCGGCCAGGCCGGGATACTGGAGCGCGACCTTGAGCACCTCCCGTTCGACCGCCACGACCGCGTCATCCGCGGTGGCGTCGCGTGGGCGCAGCCGCGCCGGGCGGGCGGAGCCGGCACGGGACACGTCACCCCCGTTGACACGTGCGGAGTGCTCAGCGACCCGCCGCACCACGAACTCCTCGTCCAGAAAACCAAGCCAGTTGTCAAGGTTAACCGCATAACGGTGCCGCAGGCCCCGGTCTTTCAGCCTGTTAATCAGTGGTGCGGACGCGTCCAGCGCCGCCAGCCGCCCTTCGGTCGTGTCGAGGTTGAACTCGGCCAGCTTCCCGCGAATCGCGAACTCCACCAGCGGGACACGGCCGGCGACAAGATCACGAACAGCCCCGTCGCCCCGCGCCATCCGCAGATCGCACGGGTCCAGCCCGGACGGTTCGACCGCCACAAAGGTCTGGGTGACGAACCGCTCCTCGAACTCGAAGGCGCGGATGGCGGCCTTGCGGCCGGCCTCGTCACCGTCGAACGTGAACACGACCTCACCGCGGTGTTCACTCTGGTCCATCAGCAGCCGCCGCAACACCGTCACGTGCTCACTGCCGAACGCGGTGCCGCAGGAGGCGACCGCGGTCGGCACGCCGGCGAGATGACAGGCCATCACGTCGGTGTAACCCTCGACGACCACAACCTGATACCGCCGCGCGATCTCACGCCGGGCGAGGTCCGCGCCATAGAGCAGGCTGGCCTTCTTGAACAGCGGGCTCTCAGGGGTGTTGAGGTACTTGGGCCCGGGATCGTCGGCGGCGAGCCGACGGGCGCCGAAGCCGACGACGTCTCCCGCGAGATCACGGATCGGCCACACCAGCCTTCGGTGAAACCTGTCGATCAGTCTCCCGCGGCTGCTCTGTTTCGCCAGGCCACCGAGGACGAGCTCCGCGGCGGTGAAGTGCCGGCCCATGAGGTGACGGGTCAGGGTGTCCCAGCCCGCTGGCGCATAGCCGACGCCGAACCGCGACGCCGCCTCCTGATCGAAGCCCCGCGCCGCGAGAAACTCCCAGCCTTCACGGGCCTCAGCCGATGCCAGCCGCTCGGTGTAGAAGTCCGCCGCCGCCCGGTGGGCGTCAAGGAGCCGCTGGCGCTGGCTGGTGACCACACGGCTGGTCACCCCACCGCCTTCATAGCTGAGAGTAACCCCAGCACGACGGGCCAGGCGTTCCACCGCCTCCGGGAACGACAGGGCATCGATCGCCCGGACAAACGCGATCACATCGCCGCCGACGCCGCACCCGAAACAGTGATAGGCACCGACCTGCGGACGAACATTGAACGATGGGGTCTTCTCATCGTGAAACGGACACAGGCCGCGCAGCTGGCCACTAGCGACGGGACGCAGCTGCACATAGTCACCGATGATGTCCGCAATCGGTGAGCGATCACGCACGGCAGCGACGTCTGCGTCGCGGATGCGTCCGGCCACACGTCCCTCCCTGCATCCCGGGCGGGGTGCCGGCGTCACACCGGGGCCGCCGCCCCTCAGCTGATGCCACCGGCTTGCCACCGCCCCCGCGGGTCCGCCCTTTCCCCCGTGATGATACTTGTCAACGCGCCAGAGTGCCGATCTTCCAAGCACGCGGTGCGCAAACAGCGACAGTCACGTCCGCCGGGTACGGCAACACGGGCCGGGGGCAGCGGCACGGGGCCGGCCGTCACCAGGGCTGTGTCACCCGCCGTCACAGGGTCACCGGCCAGGAACGGCCAGTCAGCTGCGCGTGCCGCCGGACGGCGCTCGCGTCCGTCAGACGGGCCACCTGGTCGACGACGACCCGCAGGCGGGCGGCGTCATCGGAGGCGGCGGACCAGGCCGGGCGCAGCAGCGGGTCGAGTGCCTCCGGCGCCCGCACGACGAGCAGCGCGAGCAGCTCCGCGATGACCTCGCGCTGGCGCCGCTGCCGGTCATGCGCGTCGCGGCGGTCCATGACGAAGCGCGCGGTCACCCCTTTGAGCAGGCAGCACTCGGCGACCGTCGCGGGGGGCAGGATCAGGTCCGCGTGGTAGCGGCGGAGCGCACGCTCGCCGTGCAGCCGGCGGGTGGCCGTGACCGCGGCGACGCACAGCCGCGCGATCAGCTCGCTGGTCATCGTCCGCACCGCGCGCAGCGCCGTCGGCGTGGTCACCGGCCCCGCGACCCACCAGGGCTGCCGCCGCAGGCGCTCCAAGGCCTCGTCAAGCGCGGCCTCGGGCGCCGCCGGATAGCGGGCCGCGGTCGCGGCCACGAGATCGGCCCGTTGCCCGGGGTCCGCCAGCCGGCCCAGGTCGATCAGACCGGCGACGACACCGTCCTCCAGATCGTGCGCGCTGTACGCAACGTCATCAGCCCAGTCCATGAGCTGCGCCTCCATGCATCGCCGGCCAGCCGGCGCGCCATCGCGAACCCAGCTGAAAATCGCCATGTCGTCGGCGTAGACACCGAACTTGGGCGTATCGCCCCGCTTCGGCCACGGGTATTTCAGGGCCGCGTCGAGGGTGGCGCGGGTGAGGTTGAGCCCGGCTTCGCGCCCGTGCACATCCACGATCTTGACCTCGAGACGGGTGAGCTCACGCAGGCTCTGGGCGTTGCCCTCGAAACCCCCACAGCCACGGGCAGCGGCGTCAAGCGCGGCCTCGCCGTTGTGACCGAACGGAGGATGCCCGATGTCATGCGCGAGGCAGGCGGCGTCGACCAGGTCCGGATCCGCGCCGAGGGAACGGGCCAGTCCCCGGCCGACCTGTGCGGTCTCCAGCGAATGGGTGAGCCGGGTACGCGGGAAGTCGTCGTCGAGCGGGCCGACGACCTGTGTCTTGCCGGCCAGCCGGCGCAGTGCGCTGGAGTGCAGGACACGCGCGCGGTCCCGCTCGAACCAGGTTCGATCGTCGGGTGTACTCTTCTGACGCTCCTCGCCCCAACGGACCACGTCGGACGCTTCGTACCACTCACCGGCCACGGCGCCGAGCGTATAGGCACGATTTCCACACGTCCGGGGTGCGAAGCGGCGATACTTTGTGGTCAGCCGTCCCAACTTCGGCCCGGAGGCCCGCCGTGGACAAGATCGTCAGATACGGTCTCATCGCGTTTGTCATCTTTTTCGTTGTCACCGCCCCTGAAAGTGCGGCGAGCATCATCAATCGAGCTATCGACGGCCTACAATCTGCTGGACACGGCTTGTCCAACTTCGTGACCGACACAGTTCTGTGACACGGCGCGAACTGCCGGTGCAATCCAGGAGACGGTGGCGGCGACCTTGGTGAGAATCAGGATTCCCGACCCCACTGCCAGGGACGACAAGTACCTCGCCACCCGTGAGCGGCTGGTCATGATGGTCCGCATGCACTGGGCCATCATGCTGCCCATCTTCTTGCAGACGCTGGGCTCCATCGTGCTCGCTGTCCTGCTCACGGTCCTGCTCGACGGGCTGAAAGTCGGCGGGGGCATCGCCTCACTCCCCTGGTGGTTCGCCCTCTTCATGATCTTGCGCATGTTGTGGCGGGTCGCCGACTGGCATGTCGACCACCTGATGATCACTGACAAACGCCTCATGAAGGTCTCGGGCATCTTTTTCCGCAAGGTGCAGACCATGCCGCTGGAAAAAGTGACAGATCTCACCTACAACCGAGACCCGATGGGTCGGCTTCTCGGGTACGGCGAGTTCATCGTTGAATCGGCCGGGCAGGACCAGGCTCTGTCGAAAATCCAGTTCCTGCCCCGGCCGGACCGGCTCTACCTGACGATGTGCGACATGATGTTCGGGGGAGCCCCGGCTCCCAGCAGCTCCGACGACTGACCAGGCAGTACAGGACGAACGAGGCTCCCCCGCTACCTGGATGCCGGTAGCGGGGGAGCCTCGTGCTGTTCCAACGCACCGTGGTGCCGTTGGGGAGATCCAGCGCTGTGGAGTGGAGATCAGCGCAGCAGCGCGCGGGCCGCCGCCGCGATGTGGCTCGCCGAGATTCCCGCCGCGTCCAGCAGCTCGGTCGGTGTGCCCGACCCCGGTAGTTCGCGAACAGCCAGATGCCGCAGGCGCACCGGCACATCGGCCGCGGCGAGCGTCTCCAGCACCGCGCTGCCGAGGCCGCCCTCGGGGTAGTGATCTTCGACCACCACGAACCGGCCGTCGGTCGCCTGTGCGGCGGCCACCAGAGCGGCCTCGTCCACCGGCTTGATCGAGTAGAGATCGATCACCCGTGCTGGGACGCCCTCGCCCGCGAGCATGTCCGCGGCCTCCAGGCAATGGTGCAGGGTGACTCCCGCGCCGATCAGGGTGACGGCATCCGCGTCCGACTGGCGCTGGATCTTCGAACCTCCGACGGTGAAGGACTCGTCCGCTCCGTAGAGCACCGGATAGGCGCCACGAGTCGTACGCAGGTAGCTGACTCCGTCCACATCCGCCATGATCTCAACAAGCTTGGCTGCGCTGGTCGCGTCGCTCGGGTACAGCACGGTCGAACCGTGCACCGCCCGCATCATCGCGAGGTCCTCCAGCGCCATCTGCGACGGACCGTCCGGACCGATCTCCACACCCGCGTGCGATCCCGCCAGCCGGATGTTCGCCTGCGAGATTGCGGCCATCCGGATGAAGTCATAGGCGCGCGAGAAGAACGCGGCGAACGTGGAAGCGAATGGAATGTAACCACGTACCGACAGCCCCACCGCCGTGGCGACAAGTTGCTGCTCAGCGATGAACATCTCGAAGAACCGGTCCGGGTAGACCTTGGCGAAGTCCTCGGCATGGGTGGAGTTGCTGACCTCGGCGTCCAGGGCGACCACCGCTGGCCGCGCGCCGAGCGCGGCGAGCGCCTCGCCGTATGCCTTGCGGGGAGCGACCTTCGCGCCGAGAGGGTAGGCCGGCAGCTCAACAGCGACCGGCGCGGGCTGCGCCGGCCGCCGGATGGACGCCGACGGCACCGGCCCCCGCACGCGCAGGTTGCGTTCGCCACCGAGGGCGGCGATCGCGCGCTCGGCCATGTCGGGCGGCAGGGCCTTGCCGTGCCATCCGTCGGCATCGACGATCTCCGAAAAACCCTCCCCCTTGCGAGTGCGGGCGAACACGACCACCGGCCGGTCGGATTCGGCGGCCTCGGTCAGGACCTTGTCAATCGCGGCGATGTCATGCCCGTCGACGGTGAGCGCCTGGCAGCCGAACGCCTCAGCCCGGCGGGCGTAGGCATCAAGATCCCAGCCGAGCTCGGTCGAACCGCGCTGGCCGAGACGGTTGACATCCACGACCGCTGTCAGATTCGACAGCTGGTAGTAGGCCGCCTTGTCCAAGGCCTCCCAGATCGAGCCCTCAGCCATCTCGCTGTCGCCACACAGCACCCACACCCGATAGGGGAGCCGGTCAAGAAGCCGGCCGGCGAGTGCCACCCCGACCGCGTCCGGCAGGCCCTGCCCGAGCGAGCCGGTTGCCACGTCAACCCATGGCAGGATCGGCGTCGGATGGCCCTGCAGGCGGTGACCGAAACGGCGATATCCGGTCATCAGCTCGTGATCGGAGACCACGCCGACGGCCTTGAACATCGCGTACAGCAGCGGGGACGCGTGCCCCTTGGAGAAGATCAGGTGATCGTTGGCCGGATCGTCCGGCTTGTCCCAGTCATACCGCAGGTGTCGGCCGAGCAGAACCGCCATCACATCCGCGGCTGACATCGACGATGTCGGGTGGCCCGAACCGGCGGATGTCGACGATCGGACCGAGTCGACCCGCAGCTGCTGAGCCAGTTCCCGGATCTGATCAAAATCGGTCGGGTCAATCACGACCTCGGATACGGGAGTTACCACGCCAGCCTCCTAATACGCCTGCGTATCTGTGTATGGGTAGCTGCCGTGCACAGCAGTCCGGCACACCTGACTACATATCCGTGGCTGACCACATGTCATGACTACCTGTCGCGGGCGAGAGTAATCAAGGACAGGCCCAGCTGGCCAGGTCGCAGTCACGATGTGTCGCAGTCACGATGTGTCGTACGTGAGTCCCCGCCACCCCGGCTGGTCGGCTGTTCCTCGACAGCCAGGGCCCTACCCCGGGTCCCACCGCCCCGAACGGTATCAGCGACAGAAGTTCACGACGGTGACGAACAGGCACTCTGCGCGGGACGTTCGCGGGGCGGGGAGTACCTTCGTCCCGGCTGGGCCACGCCTGGTAAGAGCGCCTGGCAACAGGCGTGTGGATCAAGAAGCAAGGCTGGTGCGTGGGCAACGCAAAGCGGCGCGGGCAGTCACCAGAGGTGCCGGGTGGCGACCGGCAAGCCGGGGTGCCCATCCATCGTGTGGCGATGGATGGGAGCGATGACGCGAGGTGCGTGCCCCCCCAGCCCCGCGACGCCGCGTCCCCGGTCCCCGGTCGTCGGTCGTCGGTCGTCGGTCGTCGGTCGTCGGTCGTCGGTCGCACTAAGATCCTGTGGACACGCCCTACCTGGCTTCCGTCTGTTCGGCACGGTCGAGGATGGCGGCCCGGCCAGCTTCCAGCCGAGCGATCGGCACCCGGAATGGCGAACACGAAACGTAGTCAAGACCGATCTGATGGAAAAAGTGCACCGAGTCGGGGTCTCCGCCATGCTCTCCACAGACGCCCAGTTTGATCTTCGGCTGGGTCGCGCGCCCCGCCTCGACCGCGATACGCACAAGCTGGCCGACTCCATCACGGTCCAGCGACTCGAACGGGGAGACGCCGAAGATCCCCAGATCGAGGTAGCGGGAGAAGAAGGAGGACTCCACGTCGTCCCGGGAGAAGCCCCAGCCCATCTGGGTGAGATCGTTCGTGCCGAACGAGAAGAACTGGGCGGCCTCGGCGATCTGGCCCGCGGTCAGCGCGGCCCTCGGCACCTCGATCATCGTTCCGATCAATGCGGGAACGTCCACTCCGGTCTCGGCCGCAACCGTCCGCAGTACCTGTTCGGCCTGCTCACGGACGACCTCCAGCTCCTGGACCGTGGCCACCAGCGGCACCATGATCTCCGGGCGTGGATCTCCGCCAGCCTGGCGGCAGCGTACGGCCGCCTCGGCGATCGCTCGCACCTGCAGGGCGAACAGGCCCGGGATCAGCAGCCCCAGCCGCACCCCGCGCAGGCCCAGCATCGGATTCTGTTCGTGCAGCCGGCGGACCGCGGCCAGCAGCGAGGCATCACCATCCGTCACCGGCTGGCCGGTAGCGGCGGCAACGCCCAGCCGTACCGAAAGCTCGGTGAGATCCGGGAGGAACTCGTGCAGCGGGGGGTCGATCAGGCGGACCGTGACGGGCAGCCCGTCCATCGCCGTGAAGATCGCGACGAAATCGTCCCGCTGGAGCGGGAGGAGCTCGAGCAGGGCGGCCTGTCTGGCCTCGTCGTCATCGGCGAGGATGAGCCGCTCGACCAGCTGCCTGCGCTCGCCCAGGAACATGTGTTCCGTTCGGCACAGCCCGATGCCTGCCGCGCCGAACCGGCGGGCCCGGTCGGCGTCGTCAGCGGTGTCGGCGTTGGCGCGCACGCCGAGCCGGCGGGCTTCGTCGGCATGGGTGATGATCCGGTGCACGGCGTCGACCAGCGGGTCGCTCCCGTCCGCCAGCAACGTCCCTTCGAAGTACTGGACGACCGGCGAGGGCACCACCGGCACCTCGCCGAGGTAGACGGCGCCGGAAGACCCGTCTATCGAGATCACGTCCCCCTCGCCGATGACGACGCCGCCCGGCGCGACCGCCCGGCGGGCCCGGGTGTCGACATCGATCTCCTCTGCCCCGCACACACAGGTCCTGCCCATACCGCGGGCGACTACGGCGGCGTGTGAAGTCTTCCCACCGCGCGATGTCAACACACCCTGCGCGGCGATCATGCCGTCCAGGTCGTCGGGGGTGGTCTCCCGGCGCACCAGAATCACCGGCGTCCCGGCGGCCGCGAGCTCCACGGCCCGGTGCGAATCGAAGACGGCCTGGCCGACGGCCGCTCCGGGCGAGGCGTTCATGCCCTGGGCGATTTTCTCGGCCGACCGGGCCGGCCCGAACCGGGGGAACATCAGCTGGGCGAGCTGGGCGCCGGTGACCCGGGTCACCGCCTCGTCCATGCTGATCAGGCCCTGGTCCACAAGCTGGGTCGCGATCCGGAAGGCGGCGCCCGCGGTACGCTTGCCCACCCTTGTCTGCAACATCCACAGCTTGTTGCGCTCGACGGTGAACTCGATGTCGCACAGGTCCCGGTAGTGCTGTTCCAGGGTCGTCATTATCGCGAGCAACTGAGCGTAGGCCGGTGGGTCGATGGACGCCAACGCCGTGAGCGGCAGGGTGTTGCGAATGCCCGCGACGACGTCCTCGCCCTGGGCATTCTGTAGGTAGTCGCCGTAGCTGCCCTGTTCACCGTTGCCCGGATCCCGGGTGAAAGCCACCCCGGTACCCGAGTCCATACCCAGGTTGCCGAACACCATGGCAACAATGTTGACCGCGGTGCCGAGATCCGCCGGAATACGCTCCTGCCGGCGGTAGAGACGGGCGCGCCCGCCGTTCCAGGACTCGAAGACCGCGCGGATGGCGGAATCCAGCTGTTCCCGGGGATCCTGCGGGAAGTCCCGGCCGGTCTGGTCCCGAATTATCGTCTTGAAGGTCTCGGTCAGGCCCCGCAGGTCGGTTTCGTCGAGATCGAGATCGCTGGTGGTCGCCCGTGCCTTCTTCGCCGCGTCCAGGGCCTGGCCAAACAGCTCGCCGTCCACGCCGAGGACCGTCTGGCCGAACATCGCCAACAGGCGACGGTAGGAGTCCCAGGCGAAACGCTGCGAACCCGACTGCTTGGCGAGGCCCGCGACCGAGGCGTCCGACAGCCCGATGTTGAGAACGGTGTCCATCATTCCCGGCATCGAGAACTTCGCGCCTGACCGCACCGACACCAGCAACGGGTCGTCCGCCTGCCCCAGGCTCTTTCCCATCGCCTGCTCGAGGGAATGCAGGTGCGCAGTTACCTCGTCGCGCAACGCGTCGGGCTCCCTGCCATGCGCAAGATATTCGCGACACGCCTCGGTCGTGATCGTGAAGCCGGGCGGGACGGGAAGGCCCATCTTCGTCATCTCGGCAAGATTGGCTCCCTTGCCACCAAGAAGATCCTTCAGCTCCTTGTTTCCCTGGTGGAAATCGTACACATAGATGACCATGGCTGCCCTCTCGTCTCCCGCCCCACGAACGTCCCCGCGGACCGCCGCCGAATCGACCGTGGCACGCCGCCCCGGCCCGCGTCAGGCCGCCGAAGGATCCGCGGCAGCCATCCCGGCTTGTCGCCCAGTGGTTCGTCCGGTTGGCCCTGTAGTGGCACAGGAGGTTACCGCCCTACGCCGTCACAAGAGATGTTTAGCGAAACACTTCATCCAGTCGATATATTACTGTCAGCAACCAAAATATTACCGACCTATCACTATAAAACGGTCCAAATATCATGAATACCGAATATCCGGTTGACAGCGGAACGCGGAACAGGACTCGTCCGGATGCCAGGCCTCGTCGGCAGGGAAGCTGTCGGGTACGACACTTACGATCATGACGCGCGCTGACATACTCGGGCCAACAGGCACGAAGAGGAGGAAGACACCGTGCAGGGTCGCCGGGTTCTCGGGCTCGCGCTTGCCGGGCTGCTCGCGCTCGGCGTCGTCGGGCTGATCGTCGTCCCGCGGATCCGATCCGGCCCCAGTGCGGGCACGACCAAGGTCCGCGCGCTGATCTCATCCGAGAAACAGTCCTTCTTCGCTGACCCGGAGGTGGTGGCCGCCCTCGCCCGGGCCGGCTACAGACTTGAGATCACTTCCGCTGGATCGCGCGAGATCGCCACCACCCGCGACCTGTCCGGCTTCGACCTGGCGTTCCCGGCCGATGCGCCGCAGGCGGACCGCATCAGGCGCGATCGAAAGATCAACGCATCCTACGTACCCTTCTTCACACCGATGGCAATAGCCACCTTCGCCCCGATCGCGACACTCCTGACCGCGGCGGATGTCAGTAGCCGAGAGGGCGACCACTACCTGTTCGACATGCGTAAGTACCTCGATCTGGTGGCGAGCGGCACCCGCTGGTCACAGCTGCCCGCAAACAGCGTCTACCGGACCGACAAGTCCATTCTCATCAGCTCGACGGATGTGCGGACGTCGAACTCGGCGGCCCTTTATCTGGCGATCGCCTCCTATGCGAGCAACGGCGGGAACATCGTCACCGACACCGGGACGGCCGACCGTATGGCAGATCGGCTCGCGCCCCTGTTCCTCAAGCAGGGCTACCTGGATGCGTCGTCCCAGGAGCCGTTCGACGACTTCCTGACCATCGGTATGGGCAAGACGCCGATGGTCATGATTTATGAGGCCCAGTTCAGAGCCCACCTGCTCGCCAAGGACGGCTCCCTGGGCGGTGACATGGTACTGATGTACCCGAATCCGACCATCTATGCCAAACACACCGTCGTCCCGCTCAGTCCTGCCGGCGACGCGGTCGGGCGCCTGCTGACAACCGACCCGGAGCTCCAGCGTCTCGCTGTCCGGCACGGGTTCCGCACCGCGGACGTCGGCTATGGCCGGCAGTACGCCACCGAACGCGGCGCCAGCCCGCCACCGCAGCTGGTCAATATCGTCGAACCACCGAGCGCGGAGATATCCGAACGGATGATCGGTCAGATCGAGATGAAGTACCAGAAGGGGCCGGGTTGATGACCCTCCCACCACCCACCCCGCCACCGGCCGCGGGCGACCCCGGCGCACAGCTGGTCCTGGTGCCGCCCGCGCCGGTCGCACCGGTCGCCCCGGAACAGGCCGGACCCGCCGTCCCGATCAGCCCGGAGGCGGCTTCGCGACTGGCTGGCCAGGCGGTGGCCTTCGCCGACGCGCTGGTCGGCATCGACCCGGCCTCGCCCGCCTTCACGGCCAAGGTCGCCGCCGTGCACCGGATGGGCGAGAAAGAGATCCGTGCCTCAGCCGCGGTGTCCAACCGGCTGTTGGACAAACCGACGCGGGCGATGAGCTCCGGTGCCTTCGACGCGACGTCGTCGGTGTCGACATCGCTGGTTGAGCTGCGCAGGGTGGTCGGCGACCTCGACCCGTCCACGGTGAATCTGCTGGGCCCGAAAAAGCTGCTCGGCATAATCCCGTTCGGGAACCGCCTGCGGGACTACTTCGCCTCCTACCAGTCCTCGCAGGCGCAGCTGGACGCCATCCTGCATGCGCTGCAGAACGGGCAGGAGGAGTTACGGCGGGACAATGCCGCGATCGAGCAGGAGAAGCACAACCTGTGGACCACCATGGGCAGGCTGCGCGAGTACACCCAGCTCGCCTCGAGCCTCGACGCCGAGCTCGTCACCCGGACAGACCGGATCGAGGCCGGCGACCCGGAGCGGGCACGGATGCTCCGCGAGGACGTCCTGTTCTACGTCCGGCAGAAACACCAGGATCTGCTCACCCAGCTCGCGGTCAGCGCACAGGGGTACCTGGCCCTGGAAATGATCAGACGCAACAACCTCGAGCTGATCAAAGGTGTGGACCGGGCAAGCACCACGACCGTCGCGGCCCTGCGGACGGCGGTGCTCGTCGCCCAGGCCCTGGCCAACCAGAAACTGGTGCTCGACCAGATCACCGCGTTGAACGAGACCACCGAGCGCATCATCGTCGGTACCTCGGAGCTGCTGCGGCGCCAGACGGTGGAGATCCACGGGCAGGCGGCCTCCTCGACAGTGTCGGTGCAGGCTCTCCAGCAGGCGTTCGCCAACATCTACGCCACGATCGACACGATCGACGGCTACAAGACCGCCGCCCTGGAGACCATGCGCACGACGGTCTCGGCCCTGTCCGAAGAAGTCGGGAAAGCCACCGCGTACCTGGACCGGGCCGCCGCGGCCGCTCCCGCCGAGATCGTCCCGGCAACGGCCGGGGAACTGGAGATCTCCGGCGGCGGGCCGTGACCGGACGCCGCGTCTCCAGTTGCCGGGCGCGCGCTGCCGCTCTGCTCGCCAGTTGCGTGGGCGCCTTGGCCATGGTGGTCATGACCGCCTGTGCCTCCGCCCCCGCCACGCGGCCGGGAGCCAGCCCGGGGCAGAGCGCCAGCCCGGGTAAACCGGGCGTGCTGCGGGTGCTCGCCGGCTCGGAACTCGCCGACATCGAACCGCTGCTCGGCGACTTGCGCGCGGCTACCGGCATCACGGTGAAACCGGTCTACACCGGAACGCTCGACGCCACCGACACAATCGTCAGACATACCGCGGACGTGGACGCGGCCTGGCTGTCCTCTGACCGTTACCTGCGTCTGCTGCCCGGTGGCGCGACAGCGGCCAGCGCGCGCACGCCAACCATGACATCGCCGGTGGTCCTGGGTGTCCGGACCTCGCTCGCCAGCCGGTTCGGCTGGACGGGGACCGCCAGCGTCACCTGGGCGGACGTCGCCGCGAAGGTCGCCACCGGCGAGCTGACGTACGCCATGACGAATCCGGCGGCGTCCAACTCCGGCTTCAGCGCGCTGGTCGGCGTCGCGGCCGCGCTCGCCGGGAAGTCAGACGCGCTCCAGGCGTCCGACATCCGCACCGACGCTCTGACGTCGTTCTTCTCCGGACAGACGCTCACCTCGGGCAGCTCCGGCTGGCTCGCGGACGCCTTCGTCAATCGTCCCCAGGATGCCGACGGGATCATAAACTACGAGTCGGTGCTGTTGTCCCTGCAACGCTCGGGCCGGCTGCGCGAACCACTCACGATCATTTATCCAAAAGACGGCATCATCACAGCCGACTACCCCATGCTGCTGCTCGACCCGGCTCGGCGGGACGAATACAACCGGGTGGTGAACTGGTTACGCAGCCCGGCCGTCCAACAGCGGCTACAGACCGACACCAATCGCCGGCCAGCTGTCCCGGGCGTCGCGCTCGACCCGCGGTTCACCGCGGCCGCGCTGGCCGAACTGCCCTTCCCCGCCACCCAGGCGGTAGCCGACGAGCTGCTCACCTCCTATTTCGATCATTTTCGCCGGCCAGCACACGCAATCTTCGTACTGGACGTGTCCGGTTCCATGGCCGGCCAGCGGCTGGCCGACCTGACATCCGCGCTGACAGGGCTCGCTGGTGCGGATACATCCTTGTCCGGCCGGTTCACCCGGTTCCGTGACCGGGAGAAAGTTACACTTGTGACCTTCAACGGCTCGGTCGTCGGGGCACGCGACTTCACCGTGACAGCCACCGAGGCGTCCTCACCCGATCTGGCCGCGATCCGCTCGTACGTCGCCAGCCTGCACGCCGAGGGGGGAACGGCCATCTACTCCGCGCTCGCGGACGCGTACCGCCGAGCGTCCGACTCGATCGCCAGGGAGCCCGGTTACCTGACATCGATCGTCCTGATGACGGATGGCGAGAACAACGCCGGGCTGTCAGCCAGCCAGTTTCGCGCCAGTTACCGGGGCCTCCCCCCGGCCGCGCAGGCCGTCCGCACGTTCTGCGTCATCTTCGGCGAAGCCCGTCCAGACGATCTTCGCTCGATCGCCACCGATACCGGTGGCGCGGCCTTCGACGCGCGGGCGTCCTCGTTGACCGACGTGTTCAAGGACATCCGTGGCTACCAGTGACGCCGGGCCCAGCATGCCCGCCGGTGGGCCCGCTCCCGGTCGGGGCTGCTGGTGGTGATGCCGCTCCGGCTGCCGCGGCCGGCCCCACCACCGGCGCCGCCCGCCCGTGGGCGCCGGGAGAAGGCGCTGGCCTGGATGGGATCGCTGAAGAACATCGCCGGCTGCACCGGTGCGCTCGGCGGGCTTGGGCTGACCGCCGCCGGTGTGGTCGGGCCACCGCAGTGGCCGCTGGTCGTTGCCGCGCTGTACGCGGTCGGCGCGCTGATCGCGCCGGCCCGTCGCCCGGCGCCCGCGGGTACCCAGCCGAGCGCCGCCGAGCTGCGCACGGTCGTCGACGCCCAGCTGCGGGCCCTGGCTGGACGTGCACCGGCCGAGGTCACCGCCGCCGCGGACCGGGTCGCCGCCGCGCTGCGCGAGGTACTCGACCGCCCGCACCTGTTGCGGGCCGGTTCGCCCGAGACGTTCGTGGTCGTGCGGACCATCGCCGACTACCTGCCGACCGCGCTGGAGGTCTACCTCGGTCTGCCCACGCAGTACGCCGAGACGCACCGGCTGGACGACGGGCGCACACCGCGCCGGGTTGTCATCGACCAGCTCGGTCTGCTGGAAGCGGGCATCCGTGACGTCACCGAGGCAGCGGCGGCCGGGGACACCGCGAAGCTGCTGTCGCACGGCCGTTTCCTGGCCGACCGGTTCGGGTCGAGCGACCTCGAGCTGCCGGCCCCATCCCCGCAGCCACCGGTATGACAGCTGCCGTGCGGGCGGCTCGCGGTCCGGCCGGCGGCACGTACAACGCTGGTGGGATGAAAACACGGCCGTCGGCTGCCCCCGGCGACACATCATCCCCGAGGAGCGAGCGCCGCGGCATCCATGTGAACCTGTCAGCAGGGGCCGAGGCGGGTGTTGAGATAGGACACCGCCTGGTCCATGGCCACGCGCTCCTGCGCCATCGTGTCCCGCTCCCGGATCGTGACGGCGTGGTCCTGTAGTGAGTCGAAGTCGACCGTGAGACAGAACGGCGTGCCGATCTCGTCCTGCCGGCGGTACCGGCGCCCGATCGCGCCGGCATCGTCGAAATCGACGTTCCAGTGCTTACGCAGCTCGGCGGCAAGGTCGCGGGCGGCCGGCGACAGATCGGCGTTGCGCGACAGCGGGAGTACCGCCGCCTTGACCGGGGCGAGCCGGCGGTCAAGGCGGAGCACGACCCGGCGGTCCACCCCGCCCTTGGTGTTGGGTGCGGTGTCCTCGGCGTAGGCGTCCAGCAGGAACACCAGGGTGGCACGGTCCACTCCGGCCGCGGGCTCTATCACGTACGGGGTGTAGCGGACGCCGGTGGCCTGCTCGAAATAGGTCAGATCCGCGCCGGACGCCTTCGCGTGCACGGTCAGGTCGTAGTCCGTGCGGTTCGCGATGCCCTCCAGCTCACCCCATTCCAGCCCGGCGAAGTTGAACCGGTACTCGATGTCGACGGTCCGCTTCGAGTAGTGGGAGAGCTTCTCCTTGGAGTGCTCGAAACGGCGCAGGTTCTCGTCCTGGACGCCCAGGTCTCGATACCACTTCATCCGCTCGTCGATCCAGTAGTCGTGCCAGGTCTCGTCCTCGCCCGGCGGGACGAAGAACTCCATCTCCATCTGTTCGAACTCGCGGGTCCGGAAGATGAAGTTTCCCGGGGTGATCTCGTTACGGAACGACTTGCCGATCTGACCGATGCCGAACGGCGGCTTGCGCCGGGCGGTCGCCTGCACGTTCGCGTAGTTGATGAAAATGCCCTGGGCTGTCTCCGGCCGGAGGTACGCCAGGCCCGACTCGTCCTCGACCGGTCCCAGGTAGGTCTTGAGCAGGCCGTTGAACATCCGCGGCTCGGTGAACGTGCCACGCGCGCCGCAGCTGGGGCAGTTGACCTCGGTGAGCGCGGCCGGCGGCCGGCCGCGCCTGGCCTCGAATGCCTCCTGAAGATGGTCGGCACGGAAGCGCTTGTGGCAGGTGAGGCACTCGGTCAGCGGGTCGACGAAGACCTGCACGTGCCCGCTGGTCTCCCAGACCTCGCGTGCGAGGATCACACACGAGTCGAGGCCGACCACGTCCTCGCGGCCCTGGACCATCGCCTTCCACCAGGCACGCTTGACATTGTTCTTCAGCTCCACCCCGAGCGGGCCGTAGTCCCACGACGCCCGCAGGCCACCGTAGATCTCGCTCGAGGGGAAGACCAGCCCACGGCGCTTGCACAGACTGACGATGGTGTCCATACGGTCGGACGCACTGGCCATGTGGGCACTCCCTTCCTATCGCCCAGCATCATCGGTGACGCTGGGCGGTCGCATCCTGCGTACACCCGCGCCAGGTGGGGATCAGGCGGGCAGGTACCGATCAGGCAGACAGGTGCCCAGCGTACGGGCCGCGGGCCGAGCCGAAGCAGAGAGGTCAGGCAAGATCCGATGCCCGGCGCACAGCGCCCGTGACGCCGTCATGGGCGAGCAGCACCTCGAACGCGCCCGGCTCATCGACGGCGTAGACCATCAACGGCGTCAGCTCCAACCGGACAGCGAACGCCGACACCGCCCGGCGCCAGGCGCCCGCCCCGTCCCACTCGGATGTGATCACCCACAGCCCGGAATCGTCCACGGCACGGCCCAGCCGGGCCCAGCGATAGCCACGCTCACCGGCGAGAGCGGCCAGGACCCGTTCCGCACGCTCGCGGAAGGCCTCGGCCTCGCTGACCGGGACCCGCAGCCGCATGACAGCAAGCACCGCACGGTTCTATCAGTTCGCGTCCGTCCGGCCGCGAGCCGCCCGCCAGAGATGTCACGGCAGCACCGAGCGGACTCCCGACGGATGGCCCACGACCCCGCCGTACCGGCGGTCCCGTTTGGCGAAATCCTCGCAGGCTGCCCACAGGTCGCGACGGTCGAAGTCAGGCCACAACCGCTCGACAAACAGGAACTCCGCGTAGGCGGCCTGCCAGAGCAGGAAGTTACTCAGCCGCTGCTCCCCCGACGTACGGATCAGCAGGTCGACGTCGGGCATCTCCGGCTCGTCGAGATAGCGGGCGACGGTGTTCTCGTCGATGCGGTCCGCTCGCAGCCGACCGTCACGGACATCGCGGGCGATGGCGGCCGCGGCATCGGCGAGCTCAGCGCGCCCGCCGTAGTTCACGCACATCGCCAGCGTAAGACGGTCGTTACCGCAGGTACGCTCCTCGGCCGCCTCCAGCCGCCGGATGACGTTGCCCCACAGGCGAGGCCGCCGGCCGGCCCACCGGACCCGTACTCCCAGGGAGTCCATGTCGTCGATGCGCCTGCCGAACACCCCGTCGGTAAAGCGCATCAGGAAGGCGACCTCGTCCGGCGAACGCTTCCAGTTCTCCGTGGAGAAGGCGTACACCGACAGCCACCGGACTCCCAGCTCGATCGCGCCCTCCACACAGTCGAAGAGGGCCTCCTCACCGGCCTCGTGGCCCTTCGTACGCGGCAGGCCACGCATTTTCGCCCAGCGACCGTTGCCATCCATGACGATGGCAACATGCCGCGGGATCAACGCGGAAGGAATCTCCGGCCGGCATGCGCCGGAAGGATGCGGGTGCGGCTCACGGAACCGTCCGGCTCTCCCGTTACGTCGATTCACCGGACACCTCCCTTCTACCGCCAGCCAACGGTAGCGCGATCATTGCCCCTCCCGCGCCCACAAACATCATCGACGCATCTTCGTCGAGTGCGCCACCCACGACACGCCCAGCCCGGTTCACGCCCGCTCCAGGTGGGGCAGCGCGCGTAAGCCGTACTCGAGATGCCACTGCAGGTAGGCCGCGACGCAGCCACCAGCCTCACGCCGGGTGCGGACCTCGCTCGCGTCGGCGGCGGCCCAGTCGCCGGTGAGCAGGTCGGACAGCAGCCGCACGGCGGCCAGGGACATCGAAGCCGCACCATGCGGTCGGCACTGCGGGCACACTACGCCTCCCGCCGACACGGAAAACGCCTGGTGGGGCCCTTGCGCGCCGCAGCGCGCGCATGCCTGCAACGCCATTCCGTAGCCCGAGACAGCCAAGGCGCGCAGCAGAAAGGCGTCCAGGACGAGACCCGGCGCACGCTCACTCTGGGCGAGGGTACGCAGACCGCCGACCAGGAGCAGGAACAGGCGCATGGCCGGTTGACGTTCCTCACCGGTCAGCCGTTCGGCCGTTTCCAGCATGACAGCCGATGCCGTGTGCCGAGAGTAGTCGCCAGCGATCACCGCGCCATAGGGGCTGAGGATGTCGGCCTGCGTGACGGTGTCGAGGGAGCGCCCCTCATGCAGCTGGAGGTCGACGTAGGTACCCGGTTCCAACCGGGCGCCGAAGCGGGACGACGTGCGCCGCACCCCTTTGGCCACCGCGCGTACCCGTCCAGTCCGCCGGGTCAACACGGTGACGATGCGATCGGCCTCCGCGAGCGGCGTCGTTCGCAGGACAACGCCTTCATCGCGGTAGACCGGCACCCACCCATGGTTGCACGCATCCCGGTAAGCGGGCAGGACACGGTCCCCTCGGGCCGATCGTGACATGCCACCGCCCGGGGAGCGGCCTGGGGCGTGTTCTGAAACACGCCGTAGCCGCTGCGGAGTATCGGCCCATCCGGCGGTGGGTGGGCTGGCTGGCGGTGGCCCGTTCGCCTGCCGGCCCGCGATGCGATGCGATGCCTGCCCGCTCCCGGCCACCACACTCTGCAATAGTCACTTTAAGAATCCATAAAAGAACTAGGAGTAATAGTGCTGGCGATGCGGGAACGATTGGCATGTAGACGATTGGTATGTATCAGCGAAAAAATGACGGTTTTCCACGTGGCTCTCGTCTTAATCGTGACCCAGGTCCACATCGCCGCGACCGCGGCCACGACCGCCCAGAGCGCGGCCGTCCAGACCGTCACCGTCTATCTCACCGCGCCCGACCCGGCCGGCCTGGACCGCCTCGCGCGGTCGGCCGCAGGGACAGTCACCGGATCTTCGCAGGACC
Source organism: Protofrankia sp. CiP3 (assembly GCF_917627345.1). Classification (NCBI taxonomy): domain Bacteria; kingdom Bacillati; phylum Actinomycetota; class Actinomycetes; order Frankiales; family Frankiaceae; genus Protofrankia; species Protofrankia sp. CiP3. The sequence continues at coordinate 38,037 of NZ_CAKJTM010000002.1, forward strand.
GGGCCGCCCGGCTGAGAGCGTTTCTGCCCTCGCGGGCGACCCACGACACGGTCGCGAACAAGCTTGACGAACTGGGCCTGCGCGTGATCAGGAGCACGACATGGAGCGTCACCGCCAGCGGCGAGGCAGGCCATCTCCGGCAGCTGTTCGGCAGCGCCCGGCGCTCTCGTCCCGCTCTGCGCTACGCGCAGAGCCTGCCAACCGTCCCCCCGTCCCTGTACGGCCTTGTCTCGGTCGCCGTTGGCGGTGACGAGACCCGACCGGCATTCCGTCCCCTGGGCACATCGGCGGCCAAGACGGCGCCGGCCCCTGCGCGCACCGCCGCGGCCATCCCGGCGAACAGTGGCTATACCGGCGCTGACCTGCGTACCGCCTATGGTGCCCCGGACGGCCGCCGCGGCGACGGCGGACCGGAGCCGACCGTCGCGAGCCTTCAGCTGTCCGGTTGGGACTCCGCCGACCTGCGGGCCTACGCGGCGGCGGCGGGCATACCCGACCCGGTCATGAACGGGCGTTACACAGCGGTCAGCGTAGGGCGCGAACCCGGCTACGACCCGGCCCGGGACGGCGACGGGGACAGCGAGGTCGCCCTCGACCAGGAGGCGCTGCTGGCGGTCGCGCCCACCGCGCGTCAACGCGTCTATTTCGGCCCCAACACCGACCAGGGCTTCCTCGACATCCTTGACCGGGTCCGCGCCGACGCCGCCGATCCGGCGGCGAACCTGGTGGCGTTCAACGTCTCCTGGGGGCTGTGCGAGCCGCACAACAGCGCCGCCTTCGTCAGCACCGCCGAGACGCTGCTGGCGGCGATCGCGGCCGCGGGCGTCACCACCTTCGCCGCATCCGGCGACAGCGGTTCCGACGACTGCGGCAACGGCACCGCCACCGCGAGCTATCCAGCGTCATCACCGTCAGCGATCGCGGTAGGTGGCACGAGCATGCTCCACCCGGCCAGCACGACCGTGTCGGAAACGGCCTGGGCCGGCTCTGGTGGGGGATGTTCGACGCTGTTCGCCCGACCAGGCTGGCAACCGGCCACCAGCTGCGCGTCACGTGCGCTGCCCGACCTCGCCATGGATGCCGACCCGGCAACCGGCTTTGCCGTCTATGATCACCGCTACTGGGAGAGCCACGGCGGCACGGTCACACCCGGCTGGCTGCGCTTCGGTGGCACCAGCCTCGCCGCACCCGCCGCCGCCGGGATGCTCGCGGCCGTGTGGGCGTCGGGCGGGCAACGCTCGGGCGGGTACGGCGACATCCACGACCAGCTGTACCAGGCGCCCGCCGCAGCATTTCGGGACGTCATCACCGGGGGCAACGGCGCCCACAGCGCCACGGCCGGATTCGATCTGGTGACCGGACGTGGCGCTCCGCTGTGGAACAAGCTTGCCGCGGCGCTCGTCAGCCGGCCCCTGGGCCTAGCCCCGGCCGGGTACACGATCGTCGCTGGCGTAGGCGTCGATCACGCCGTCTGGGCGAAACGGTCCGACCAGGCCCGCCCCATGTCGCTGGGCGGCCAGGCCACATCAGTTCCGACAGTGATCCAGGCCGCCGGCAGGGTCACCTACATCGTGGGTGGCACCGACGGGAATCTCTGGATGCGGGGCGATACCGATGATGCATGGTCCCCGCTCGGCCTACCCGGGACACAGTGTTACGGACAGGCCGCGATCGTCGTCGGATCAACGCTGCACCTGGGATGCCGCGGAAGTGATCGTGCACTGTACGTCACAGCCGTGCCCATCGACACCACCGGCCAGCCAGCCCGGGTGACCTGGTGGACGAACTACGGCGGGCGGACCGACGCCGCTCCCGCGGTGGCCGTCGTGGACGGGGCCGTCACCTGGTTCATCACCCGCGCCAGCGACAGCGCCCCACCCGCGGCCAACCTCTACCGGCGGACAGCCACCTCGTTCTGGAAGGTGCTCGGCGTCCGGTGCGATGGGGCGCCAGGTGCCGGCGGCAACGACACCTACGCAGACACCTACCCGGACGCCTACGGATCCCACGGTGACCAGGGTTATCATCCTGCCCCGAACGGGGCCGGGCGGGCGTTCGTCGGCTGCCGGCTGGCGTCGGGAACACTCGCCTACGCCGCTGTGCCGTTCATACGGTTCATCGACGCCGGTGGGCGGACAGTCGGGCCGCCCGCCTTCGTCCGGGCCGGGAACGGGACGGTGGACGCCTTCGCCGCCGGCACAGACCGTGCGCTCCACAGCCGGCGACTGGCGGCATCCGCCCCGCTGGACGTGGGCTGGACGGATCTCGGTGGCACCTACCTGCTCGGGGTGGGGGTGACCCGGATCAGCCAGGAACCGTAGCGGGTTCCTGGCGTACCCGGACGCAGATCTCCGCTGCGGACAATGATGGGCTGGTGCGAGTGGTGCGACGGGCCGCCAGAGCGATTCTGATCGACTCCGGCGGGCAGCTGATCGTGTTCCGCCGGAGCCTGCCCGGCCAGCCCCCCTACTGGGCCACCGTGGGCGGCGGGGTCGATCAGCAGGACACCTCGGTCGAGGCTGCCCTGCACCGGGAGGTCGCCGAGGAGCTGGGCGCTACCGTCGACCGCGTCCAGCAGGTGTTCCTCACAAGCGCGACAAGACACAGCGGGGGCGGCACGCCGGGCATCACCGTCCAGCACTTCTTCGTCTGCCGGCTCACCTCGATGAATCTTGCCGCCAGGACGGGCGACGAATTCACCAACCCGGCAAAGGGACGCTACGACGTCGAGCGCATCGACCTGCGCGGCGAGGACCTGGCCCGGTTCGCCCTCCAGCCCAGCGCGCTCAAGGACTTCATCCTGGCGAACCGGGACGCCCTCCTCGAGGCTGTCGCGGACCCGGCGCCAGACCGGGACCGGTCCGGGTCCGGGTCCGGGTTCAGGTAGCCAGCTCCGTGGTGAGCGCCGGCCACACGACCGGGTCGTGCCCGGGGACCAGGCGCAGCCCGCGGGCGGACGCGATGGCCTTCAACCGCCGGATCGGCTCGATGGTCGCCTCCGGTGGAACGCCGATCGACCCACCGACCGCTCGCTCCGAGTCGATGTTCTCCCGCAGATCCGCGGCGTCAAACGCGAAGACATACCCGCCACCGCCTACCGCGGGATCCATCTCGACGACAAAACTCTGGTGACCGGGGGTGTGCCCGGCGGTGAGGATCGCGGTCACCCCCGTGGCGATCTCGCTGTCACCGTCGGCCGGCCGCCAGGCGATCGCCGGATCATCGAAGTCGACCCGGATGATGCCGTCAGCCTCCAGCCGCGCCGGGTGCGCGCCAAGTCCATGATCAAGCTCCCGGCGCTGAATATGGACGGGGGTGTCCCGCCGCGCAAAGTGGCGCAGCCCGCCGGCATGGTCGTTGTGCAGGTGCGAGACGGCAACCGCGTCGATCTGGTCGAGCGTGAGCCCGACTCGTCCCAGTTCGCCCTCCAGCGGGTCGCCGGCGCCGGCCGGGAGCCGTACCTCCACGCCGGTGTCCTGGTGGAACCGACGGCACAGGGCCGGATCCCGGACGAAAGCCGGGTTGAGCCCGGTGTCGACCAGTAACCAGCCCCCGTCGACCTCCAGCAGCAGCGCCGGGACGGGCTCCCACAGCCGGATGCCGTCCGGGGCGCCATACACCGACATCGAGTACGGCACCTCGACCCACCCCAGAGTCAGCGGGATCACCCGCCGCACGCCAGCCATGAGCGTCACTATCCGCCGACCGGGCCGAAGGTGTGCAACGGCCAGCGGCGGTCAGAAGCCGAGCTTTCGGAGCTGGCGGGGATCGCGCTGCCAGTCCTTGGCGACCTTGACGTGCAGGTCCAGAAAGACCGGGGTGCCCAGCAGCGCCTCGATCTGGGTACGGGCCCGCGTCCCGACGTCCTTCAGGCGGGTGCCCCGCGCGCCGATGACGATCGCCTTCTGGCTCTGCCGCTCGACGTAGACGTTCACATGGACGTCCAGCAACGGGCGGTCAGGGGGCCGGTCCGCACGCGGGATCATCTCCTCCACAACGACGGCCAGCGAGTGCGGCAACTCGTCCCGCACGCCCTCCAAAGCGGCCTCGCGTACCAGCTCGGCGACCATCACCTGCTCAGGCTCATCGGTCAGATCGCCGTCCGGATACAGCGGCGGACCGGCCGGCAACCGCTCGACCAGCAGGTCCGCGAGCAGGTTCACCTGAAACGACGACACCGCGCTGACCGGTACCACCTCGGCGAAGTCGGCCAGCGAGGAGACCGCGAGCAGCTGGGCGCCCAGCTCGTCCCGGTCAGACACCAGATCGGTCTTGGTGACGACTGCGATCACCGGCGTCCGTTTGGGCAGCCGGGCGAGCTCCTCGGCGATGAAGCGGTCACCACGGCCGACCGGATCGTTCGCCGGGACGCAGAAGGCGACCACGTCCACCTCGGACAAGGTCGTGCGCACCACGTCGTTGAGGCGTTGGCCGAGCAGCGTCCGAGGGCGGTGCAGCCCGGGGGTGTCAACCAGCACAAGCTGAGCATCGGCGCGGTGCACGATACCCCGGATGGCGTGCCGGGTCGTCTGCGGACGCCCGGAGGTGATCGCGACCTTGGCTCCGACGAGTGCGTTGGTCAGGGTGGACTTACCCGCGTTGGGACGTCCGACAAAGCACGCGAACCCTGACCGGAACCGCGGTTCAGTCCCCACGGCGAGAGCCACTAGGTTGTCACCCGGCCGCGCGCCACCCCGTCCGGGCTGGCGAGGAACACCGGGACGCCGGCACCGAACTCACCGAGCACGAGCAGGTCGTCGGCGGCTGGCGCGGCCGTGCCAGGCACGCTCGGGGGTGCGTCGCCGTCCGGGGCTGGGCCGCCGTCCGGGGCTGGGAGCGCCACCCGCTCGGACACGATCGCCGCGGCCTCGAAGCTGCGGGCACCGCTGGACGCCGCCGCGACCACCGCCGCCCGCAGCGCCGACACGCTCAGTCGAGCGTCGGCATTCTCCACGGTCGCCGCCGCGTATGTTCGCCCATCGGTGTCACGGACGGCCGCGCCCTCGGCCGCGGCGGCTCCGCCTCGCGGCACGTAGGCACGCGGCCTTGCCGACCGGGCCAGGGTCACGAGCTTTGCGTCCTCCGGCTCCAGCACGCCAGGGGCAACCGGCGCGGCGCCCGCGCCCGGACGCGCTCCGCCCGGGTTCTGCCCCTGCGAACCCGGTCCGTCCGACTCCCGCTCCGGCACACCCATCCCTGTCTCGTCCTTCTCGCCCTTACCCATGCGCACGCATGCGCGGGTCACTCATGTGATCCATATACGGGTCCCTCATGTGCGCGTCCCGGATGCGGTACGGCGCGCGACCGGGCCGATGGCGTTCCCGCCGCAGCCGCTGTCACCATGTTTCGCGTCCTCATCCCCGCCTTCGTCCCCGCGCTCCTGGCCGCCCCGCTCGGAGCCACCTCGATGACCGCCGGCACGGACCACGTCGGCCAGGGATCCGCCAGCGGAGTCCTCGTCAGCAGACGACGACCGCCGGACCACCACCGTACCGATCTGGTTCCGGCGCCCGGCGGCGCTCTCGGCGGTGAGCGTGAGCACACCGACGGTTGCTGTCGCTCCCGGGATCGGCACGTGTCCCAACGCGCTCGCCAGCAGCCCACCGACGGTCTCGACGTCGCCGGATCCGGGCAGCTCGCCCGTTCCGAACAGGTCACGCAGATCGTCCACTGGCAGCCGGGCGGTCACCCTGGCCGCGTCGTCGCCGATCCATTCCACCGGCGCGGTCTCGGTGTCATATTCGTCGGTGATCTCTCCGACGATCTCCTCGAGGATATCCTCGATGGTCACGAGCCCAGCGGTACCGCCGTACTCGTCGATGACGATCGCCATGTGGGTCCGGGACGCCTGCATCTCACGCAGCAGGGCGTCAGCGTGCTTGCTCTCGGGCACCAGCGCTGGCGGGCGCATCACCTCCGAAACGGGCCGGGCGTCCAAGCCCTCGCGCTCACGGCCCACCATGTCCTTGAGGAAGGCGATCCCGACCACGTCGTCCACGGTCTCCCCGGTCACCGGGATCCGTGAGAAACCGCTGCGTAACGCCAGCGAGATGGCCTGTCGGACGGTTTTCGCCGACTCGATGTGGACCATGTCGGGACGAGGGACCATGACCTCGCGCACCAGGGTGTCCCCGAGCTCGAAAACAGAAGCGATCATGTCACGCTCGCCGCGCTCGATGACGTCACGCTCCTGAGCGAGATCAACAAGATCACGCAGTTCCGCTTCGGTGGCGAACGGACCGTCCCGGTAGCCCCGCCCAGGGGTCACCGCGTTGCCAAACGCGATCAACAGGCGGGGCAACGGGCCGAACATCCGGCCGAGCCAGCTGGTAAGTCCCGCGGTCGCGAGCGCCACCACCGGTGCGTGCTGCCGGCCCAGCGTCCGGAACACCACTCCCACCAGGATGTACGCGAACAGCGTGCCGACCAGTGCCCCGAGCGCGACCGAGGCGAAACCGGCTCCGTAGGTGTGCACGGCTATGACCGTCACGCAGGCTGTTGTGATCATCTCTCCGACGATCCGCAGCAACAGCAGCAGCGCCAGATAACGACCGGGGTCCGCGACGATCGCGGCCAGGCGGATGGCCCGTGGCCGGCCAGCCCGCAGGAACTCCTCGACCGACACTCGGGAGACCCGGGTCAGCGCCGCGTCGATACACCCGATCCCGGCGGCGGCCAACGCGGCAACCACCGCGATCAGCAGAAGTGGAACATCACCGTAGCCCATGGGCTCGTCCCGTCAACTCCCCCGCACCATGCTCAGTATGTGCCATGCCCGGAAGTCGCTACGTTCAGCAATCGCCGCGCTCAGCGCGTGCCAGCGCTCCGGGCGGCGTCCCACGATGTCAGCAGGCGGGACTGCACAGCCCACATCTCGCGCTCCTCCTCCGGTTCGGCGTGGTCGTAGCCGAGCAGGTGCAGGATGCCGTGCGTGCACAACAGATGCAGCTCGCGCTCGGTTGAGTGGCCCGCCTTTGCCGCCTGCCTGCGGGCGATCTCCGGGCACAGGACGACATCGCCGAGAAGCAGGGCCGGGTCGTCCTCACCCGAGTCGGGCGCGGACGGGTCGAAGGCGTCGTCCTGGGGGAAGGCCAGCACGTCGGTCGGCCCCTCCTCACCCATGTAACGGACGTGGAGCTCCTCCATGGCGGACAGCTCCAGAAGCATGATCGACAACTCCGCCAGCGGGTTGACCTTCATCTCGTCCAACACGAACCGGGCAAGGGCGGCAAGGGCGACCTCGTCGGCGTCAGTGCCTGATTCGTTAGCTACGAAAACGGCCATCAGCCATCCATCCTCGTCCGGCGCCACCACCCGCGGCACACCACCGGTTGTGTCTCATCCACCTGTGCTTCCATCGGTCGCGCCCGGTCGCGCCCGGTCGAGCGCTGGTCATCGTCGGTCTCGGCGACCGGCCTGCGCGGGTCGCGGGCTGGGCGCGCTTGCCGCGTCCCAGCGGGCATAGGCGTCGACAATGTCACTGACCAGCCGGTGACGCACCACGTCCGTGCTGGTCAGGGTCGCGAAGTGGACGTCGTCGACGCCGTCGAGAATCTCCCGGACCACCCGCAGACCGCTGCGGGTGCCGCTGGGCAGGTCCACCTGGGTGATATCCCCGGTAACAACGATCTTGGAACCAAAACCGAGCCGGGTGAGGAACATCTTCATCTGCTCACCGGAGGTGTTCTGCGCCTCGTCCAGGATGATGAACGCGTCGTTCAGGGTCCGGCCACGCATGTACGCCAACGGCGCGACCTCGATGGTCCCGCTCTGGATCAGTCGTGGGATCGAGTCCGGGTCGACCATGTCGTGCAGGGCGTCGTACAGTGGCCGCAGATAAGGATCAATTTTGTCATAAAGAGTACCGGGCAGGAAACCCAGCCGCTCCCCCGCCTCGACCGCCGGCCGGGTCAGAATGATCCGGTTCACCTGCTTGGACTGCAGCGCCTGCACGGCCTTGGCCATGGCCAGATAGGTCTTGCCGGTGCCAGCCGGGCCGATGCCGAACACGATCGTGTGGACGTCGATCGCGTCCACATACCGCTTCTGGTTCAACGTCTTCGGGCGGATCGTCCGCCCTCGGCTGGACAGGATGTTGAGGGTGAGAACCTCGGCCGGCCGCTCCTCGCTGCCACTGCGCAACATCGACAACGAGTGGTTGACATGGGACGGCGTCAGTTCCGTGCCGGACTCCAACAAAGCGATCAGTTCGGCGAAAAGCTTGGCGGCCAAGGCGTTCTCGCCCGGCTGACCGGTAATAGTGATCTCGTTGCCCCGGACGTAAATATCGGACGGTAAGGCCTGCTCGATGACATGGAGCAACTCGTCCTGGTGGCCCAGCAAGCTCAGCATGCTGTGCACGGCCGGGACGACGATGCGCGTGACGGTCCGCTGGTCGGACGGGGAAATGGAATCGGTCATGGGTTGCGGCCGGCTGCGGCCACGAGACCTCTCAAACGACATGAGTCAGTACGGCCCCTAGTCTAACGATCCTCGGCAGCCATCGGTCGGATACCGAAAACCAGCATCGCGCCACCGTCGGTCTACCGATCCCAGCGGGAGGTATGAGAGAACACAATCGCAGCCGCGACAACCCCCGCGGTCGACGTCCGCAACACCGTGCGGCCAAGCCGAGCCGGCACGGCCCCGGCCGCGCCGAACACCTCACGCTCACTTCCGGTGATCCCGCCTTCCGGCCCCACCACCAGCACGATTTCCAACGATCCCGCTTCCAACGATCCCGCCGGTGCCGGCAGCTGGGCGCCCGCTGGCGCGGCGGGCCGCGGCCGGGCGGAGGTCACCCCCGCCGCCCGCAGCCCCACGGCGAGCGGTTCGCTCGCCTCCTCATGCAGGACCACCGCGACGTCCGCGGCCGCGAGCCGGGCACTGACCGTGGCGGTGTCCGCGAGGCATGCCAGCTGGGGCCAGAAAACCCGCCGTGACTGCTTCGCGGCCTCCCGCGCGGTGGCCGACCAACGCGCGTGTGCCCGGGCACCGCGCTCCCCCTCCCAGCGGACGATCGAGCGGGCGGCCGACCACGGGACGATCTCGTCAACCCCCACCTCGGTCATGAGCTCGACGGCGAGCTCACCGCGGTCGCCCTTGGCCAGCGCCTGGATCACGACCAGCCGAGGCGTGGGTTCCGGATACACAACCCTGCGTTCGACCGCACAGTCGATCTCGTCACGCCGGCAGCGCAGCACGGTACATTCAGCAACAACACCACAACCATCGGTAATATCCACGCGTTCACCAGGACGCAGCCGGCGGACCGTCGCCGCATGACGGCCCTCCGGGCCGGACAGTGTCAGCTCCCGTTCGTCCGGCACCACGCCCTGCTGGAAAAGGGGCGCTGTCAGCGGTCGACTCCCCCCGTCCCGGTCCCGTCCCCAGTGGCTCCCATCCGGCCCACCGCAGCCACCTACCGCGTGCCGCGTGCCCCGCGGAGCCTGGAGAAGAAGCCCTGCCCGTCGACGGTCCCGTTACCGCTGGTCACCACCGCCGGCTGCTCCTCGTCCCGCAGCTTCGCCAGCTCCCGCAGCAGCTTCTCCTGCTCAGGATCAATCTTGGTCGGCGTCTCCACCACCACATGGATATGCAGGTGACCACGGCCGACCGAACGCAGATGCGGTACCCCTCGACCGCTCATCGTGATGACATGCCCCGGCTGGGTGCCGGGCTTGACCGTGAGGGTCTCGCCGCCGTCGAGGGTCTCCAGCCCGCACGTGGTACCGAGGGCGGCGGCCGTCATCGGGATGCGCAGCTCGCAGTGGAGATCGTCGCCTTCCCGGGTGAAGACCGGATGGGGACGCTCCTGCACCTCGACATAAAGATCACCATTGGGCCCGCCACCCGGTCCGACCTCGCCTTCGCCGGACAACCGGATCCGCATCCCGTCCTCGACACCCGAGGGAATCTTGACGGTCAGGTTGCGCCGCTTACGCACCCGCCCGTCGCCACCGCATTCCCGGCACGGATGTTCGATCACGGTCCCGGTCGCGCCACACCGGGTGCACGGTCTTGAGGTGACCATCTGGCCCAGGAACGACCGAGTCACCTGTTGGACCTCCCCGCGACCGTGGCACACCGAGCAGGTCGCCGGGTGACTGCCCGGTGCCGCTCCCTCGCCGGAGCAGGTCGTGCAGACCGCCGCCGTATCGACAGTGATCTCCCGGGTCGTTCCGAACGCGGTCTCGGCAAGGTCGAGCTCGAGGCGGAGCAGCGCGTCGTTGCCGCGGCGGACCCGTGAGCGCGGCCCACGATTGGCCCCGCCGCCGAAAAAGGCATCCATGATGTCGCCGAGGCCGCCGAAGCCCGCCCCGAAGGGAGCCCCGTTGCCGCCTCCCCCGCCGGGAGCCAGTGGATCACCGCCGAGATCGACGAGCTGGCGTTTCTCCGGGTCGGACAGCACCTCGTAGGCGGCGGTCACGGCCTTGAAGCGCTGCTGCGCCGCCGGGTCGGGGTTGACGTCGGGATGCAGCTCCCGAGCGAGCTTGCGATACGCCCGCTTGAGTTCGTCGTTCGAAGCGTCCCGGCGTACGCCCAGCACTTCGTAGTAGTCGGTGGCCATCAGTCGGCACCCAAAAGATCACCCACGTACTTGGCGACGGCTCGTACGGCCGCCATTGCCCCTGGATAGTCCATCCGCCGCGGGCCGACCACTCCCAGGCCGCCCAAAGCCGATGCTCCGCGACCGTATCCTGTGGCCACTACCGAGGTGGAACGTAGCGCATCCATGCTGTTTTCCTGACCAATACGTACCGTGACGGTGTCGAGGTCGCGTACCTCGCCGATCAGTTTCAACAGAACAACCTGCTCCTCCAGAGCTTCCAGAAGGGGACGCAGTGTATCGGCAAAGTCGAAGGCCGACAGCGTCAGGTTGGCCGTACCCGCCAGCGCCACCCGTTCCTCAGGCTTGTCGATCAGCGCCTCCATCACCACCGCGATCAACGTGTTCAGATGCGGACGCAGATCAGGGCGGGCGGCGTCCGACAGGTCGGCAACCGCGTCGGGCGCGTCAACGAGCCTGCGCCCATTCAACGCCGCGTTGAGCACTCCCCGCAGCTCGCCGACGATCAGATCGTCAACCGGCGCGGGCACCTCGGCCACCCGCTGCTCGACCCTACCGGTGTCAGTAATCAATACAAGCAGTAGTCGAGCCGGCGTGATCGTCACAATCTCGATATGCCGGATGCTGCTGCACGGCAGCGACGGGTACTGTACGACAGCGACCTGGCGAGTCAGTTGCGCCAGCAGCCGAACCGACCGCCGGACCACGTCATCGAGGTCGATCGCCCCCTCAAGGAAACTCTGGATCGCCCGCCGCTCCGCCCGCGACAGGGGTTTGACCCCTGACAGCCGGTCGACGAACAGCCGGTAGCCCTTGTCCGTAGGGATCCGCCCTGCGCTCGTGTGCGGCTGGGTGATGTACCCTTCCTCCTCAAGCGCGGACATGTCGTTACGCACCGTAGCAGGAGAGACCCCCAGTTGGTGACGCTCCGCCAACGCCTTGGACCCTACAGGCTCGTTGCTCAGCACGAAGTCCTCAACGATGGCGCGCAGTACGTCCAACCGCCGTTCCTCCAGCACGTCGTATCACCCCTTCGCCACGTTGAGGCCCGTTTGGCGAAGCCGTTTGACAGGGCCAGCCACGACCGCATGAGGCGACCAAGGCCAGCACCCAGCTCAGCTTGGTCCTGGCACTCCATTGCCTCGAGTGCCAATTGTAGCCGTCTCGGCCTCCCGCCGAGACGGTCGAGCGCGTCACCGAGTGCGGAAACTCAAGGCCCACCCCGGCGAGCGGTGTCCGTCAGCCCGGAACAGCGGTGCCCGTCAGTCCGGAAGAAGGCCGCGAATGACAGTATCGGCTAGGAGCCTGCCGCGCAGAGTGAGCAGCACTCGTCCGGCCGCCAGCGCCGCCGGCTCGATCAGCCCGTCAGCGGCAAGCGCTCCGGTCCGCGCGCGGCCTGCTTCGGTCAGCTCGTCAACGGCGAGGCCGTCGGCCAGCCGCACCCCGAGCATCACCCGCTCCGTCCGCCTGGCTTCGCCGTCCAGCACCTCACGGGCCGCGGCAGGACTCGCCTGCCCGGCGAGCAACGCGCTGTAGGCGGCCGGATGGCGGACGTTCCACCAGCGCACGCCGCCGACATGGCTGTGTGCCCCCGGCCCGAAACCCCACCAGTCATGACCGCGCCAGTAGCCGAGGTTGTGCCGGCTGCGGGCGTCGGGTTCGCGGGCCCAGTTACTGATCTCATACCAACGCAGGCCCGCCGTGGTCAGTGTCTCCTCGGCCTGCTGATAGCGGTCGGCCATCATGTCGTCGTCCGGCGGGAGCAGCTCGCCGCGCCGGATACGGCGGGCCAGCCGGGTACCGTCCTCGACGGTCAGGGCGTACGCGCTCACGTGATCGGGAGCGAGTTCGGCCACGGCATCCAGGCTCGCCTGCCAGTCCTGATCCGATTCGCCCGGCGAGCCGTAGATGAGATCAAGGTTGACATGGGTGAATCCCGCCTTGCGCGCCCAGCTGACCACGTCCGGTACCCGCCCGGGGGTATGCCGGCGGTCAAGTGCGGCAAGCACGTGTGACCGGGCGCTCTGCATACCGAACGAGACCCGTGTGTAGCCCGCGGCGCGCAGCTGCTCCAACATGTTCGCGTCCACGGATTCGGGGTTCGCCTCCGTCGTCACCTCGGCATCCGGGGCGATACCGAACTCCGTATCGATCATTCGAAGCAACGACCGGAGATCCTCGATCGGAAGCAGGGTCGGTGTCCCGCCACCAAGAAAGATCGTGGAGACGGGCACGTCCGCCGTGCCGAGCACGGCACGGGCCAAGCGGAACTCGGCGGCAAGGGTCTCGACGAACGTCCCGATCGCGACGCCCGGGCCGAGCTCGGTGGCCGTGTAGGTGTTGAAGTCACAGTAGCCGCACCGGGTCGTGCAGTACGGGATATGCACGTAGACGCCGAACGGGCGGGTGCCCACCGTGTTTGTGGCCGACGCTGGAAGCCCACCACCAGCCGGGACGGCTTCACCGGACAGCCCGCGACCGGAAGCGGCCGCGGTGATGCGTGACATGACCCGTGACATGACCATAGTGTGCCCGAACAGCAACGCTGTGTCTGCCCCTTGAATCCACTTTCGTTACCGCAATCACGGCCGCCAGCCAGGCCGAACGCCCCGCTCCCGGGCGTGACATCCAGCACCCGGAGAGAACCGCCACCCGGCGGACAATCATATTGGGCAGTCGTTGATAATCAACCAGACAATATGGGCGAAGCGTCGTGAACTCGTGGTCCCCGGTCAGGAAAGCTGATTCACATGAATGACGACACCGCGCGCGGTGTCCTCGACAACATCGAGGACCTTCTTCCCCCCCACGCGACGGAGTACCGATCCGGCGCGCAAACCGGCTCCACCGATCGCGACGAACCCGTCACCGAACCCATCCGACTGCCCTCGCCCGCTCCCCGGATCAACTGAACGCGCCGCAGCCCAACCCCATCCGCACGACCAGCACGACCAGCACGACCAGCACGACCAGCACGACCAGCACGACCAGCACGACCAAATGATCAACGCAATATGTCCCGGCATGTACAGCCCGGCCGAGGCGGCGCCCCCAGGCCCCACCCGCGGCCCGGCTGGACCGGGCCGCGTCGCCTGGGCCTCGTCACCTCGATGAGGCCCAGGCGACGCTCGCCGCTACTTCGTGCCCTTCGAGGTGTTCGAGGCCTGGGCGGCATCCGTCGACAGGGCCGCGATGAAAGCCTCCTGCGGGACCTCGACCCGGCCGATGGTCTTCATCTTCTTCTTGCCCTCCTTCTGCTTCTCCAGCAGCTTGCGCTTACGCGTGATGTCACCGCCGTAGCACTTCGCGAGAACGTCCTTGCGGATCGCGCGGATGTTCTCCCTGGCGATGATCCGGCTGCCGATCGCCGCCTGGATCGGCACCTCGAACTGCTGGCGCGGGATCAGCTCCCGCAGCCGGGATGTCATCGCCACGCCATAGCCGTACGCCTTGTCCCTGTGCACGATCGCGGAGAATGCGTCCACGGTTTCCCCCTGCAGAAGAATGTCGACCTTCACCAGGTCGGACGCCTGTTCCCCGGCAGGTTCGTAATCGAGGCTGGCATACCCGCGAGTACGGGATTTCAACGCGTCGAAGAAGTCAAAAATAATCTCGCCGAGCGGCAGCGTGTACTTGAGCTCCACCCGGTCTGTGGATAGATAGTCCATTCCGCGCAGTGTGCCCCGGCGGCCCTGGCACAGCTCCATCACCTGCCCCACAAAGTCCGCCGGCAACAGCACCATCGCTTCCACAACCGGCTCGTAAACATCGGTGATCTTTCCGGCGGGCCAGTCACTCGGATTGGTGACAACAGTCTCGGTACCATCGTCCAGAAGCACGCGGTAGACCACGTTCGGCGCGGTGGAGATGAGTGTAAGGCCGAACTCCCGCTCCAGCCGCTCCCGGACGATCTCCAGATGAAGAAGCCCGAGGAAACCGCAGCGGAACCCAAAACCCAATGCCGCGGACGTCTCCGGCTCGTAGGTCAGCGCGGCGTCGTTGAGCTGCAGCTTGTCCAAGGCTTCGCGCAACGCCGGATACTCGCTGCCATCAAGCGGATACAGACCGCTGTAAACCATTGGGCGCGGATCACGGTATCCACCCAGCGGCCGGTCGGCCGGCCGACTCGCCGATGTCACGGTGTCGCCGACGCGAGCCTGCCGGACATCCTTGACACCCGGGATCAGGTAACCGACCTCGCCCGCCGACAGACCGTCGCGGGCAATCGGGTCCGGCGAGATCACCCCGACCTCAAGGGTCTCGTGGCTGGCCCGCGTGGACATCATCAGGCAACGGTCCCGGGTGGTCAGCCGGCCGTCGACCACCCGCACATACGTGATGACGCCTCGATAGCTGTCGTAGACGCTGTCGAAAATCATGGCTCGAGCGGGTGCATCCGGGTCACCCATGGGCGCGGGGACCCGGCGGACGATCTCGTTGAGCAACTCGGGCACACCCAGTCCGGTCTTGCCCGACACTCGCAGGACATCGTCAGGATCACAGCCGATGATCTGCGCCAGCTCAGCCGCGTACTTCTCGGGCTGCGCGGCCGGAAGATCGATCTTGTTAAGCACGGGGATGATCTGAAGATCGTTCTCGAGTGCCAGATAGAGGTTTGCCAACGTCTGAGCCTCGATGCCCTGGGCCGCGTCGACCAGCAGGACCGCGCCTTCGCATGCCGCCAGCGAGCGGCTCACCTCGTAGGTGAAGTCCACATGGCCAGGAGTATCGATCAGATGCAGGACATAGTCGCGACCGTCATCGGCCTGCCAGGGCAGCCGGACGCTCTGCGCCTTGATCGTGATGCCACGCTCACGCTCGATATCCATTTTGTCCAGATACTGAGCACGCATGTTGCGGGCTTCGACGACGCCGGTCACACCAAGCATCCGGTCCGCGAGGGTCGACTTGCCGTGGTCAATGTGGGCGATGATGCAGAAGTTGCGGATCAACGCCTGGTCAACCGAGGCCTGGTTGACACGACGGGGGCCGGAGGCTGCGGGCACGCGGGAGTCTTCTCGTTTCATCAGGACGGACCGTGCCCAGCGGGGTCACGCCCGTCGGGGGCACTACACCCATCGTGCCAGGCCCGTCATGCAAGCACTCGGCGACGGCCATCGCGCTGCACCGGCGTTACACCGGCGCGGCAGGCTCGCGCCTGGGCGTGCACGCGGCCGGCACCTCGCAACCGTCGACATCCGCGAGCGGCCGGGAGGAACCGACGCCCGCCCGCGAGCGGCTCGTTGAAACCTTGATAGGCTTACCGACGTCTCCTGGGCGGCTCTGCTTTCCAGGGGACGGAAGGCGGACGTACGCCGCTCGGTGGCGGTGAACCGACACCGGTGCCCGACCGCCGCCCATACCGATTCGACGACCAGGGGTTCTTTCGCGTGGCCAACATCAAGTCGCAGATCAAGCGCAACCTCACGAACGAGAAGCGGCGGCTGCGCAACAAGGCCGTTAAGTCCGAACTGAAGACGGTCATCCGCCGCTTCCGCGCGGCCGCGGACGCCGGTGACCCGGAGCGCGCCGGCCTTGAGCTGCGCGTCGCCTCGCGAAAGCTGGACAAGGCAGTCAGTAAAGGCGTCATCCACGCCAACCAGGCCGCCAACAAGAAGTCGGCCATGGCCGCGCGGCACGCTTCGCTGACCGACGCCTGAGCTCGCTCCACCACACCTGTCACGCCGCGGGCCCGTGCGGGTTTTCCGCTCATGCACGGGCCTGAGCCGGTCGTGAGTCGTCCCGGTTGGTCAACATGTTCGTGCTCAGCCCACCCGGCAGCAGGGCGTTCGGCCAGGGAGCGCCGTCCGCCGGGTGGCTGGATCGCGAGGCGGCGGCGGGAGGCACCGGAGGTACTCGGCGTCGACCAGCGACAATGCGAGGTGCCGCCCGAGCGGCGCGAGCCGAGCCGTCCTATTGCCGGAGGCTGCGTTTGTTGGTGGGCGCTTGCAGCATGATTTTGATCATGTTGTCATAAGCCGCCATGCCAGCTGCTGCCAGCGGGAGCGCCACGATCACCCATGCGCTTGCCAGATCCGTCAGGGCAATGACAATCCCGATGATCACGCTGCCGGCGCCGAGGAACCCTCGTAACCGGTGACGGCCCAGCGGTACGACATCCGCCGGCTCGGCGCCCATTGCACTGTCGTCACCACGGCTGACACCGGGTCGCTCGATCCTGGCTGAGTGCTCCCGATCCGAACCGGGTGAGGTGCCGGAAGTCACCGGCGAACTCCCGCCGCGCGGCCACGAACCGCCACGATCTCGGTGACCAGGCGTTCCAACCCGTAGGCCGGATCAGCGGCCCCGCCCTTGACGGCCGCATCCGCCGCGCTGATGGCCCGCATCGCCCGCGCCAGCCCCTCATCGCTCCAGGCCTGAGCCGCCCGCAGAGAGCGTTCCACCTTCCAGTCAGGCATGCCCAGGCTACGGGCTATCTCCCAGGTGGAGCCGCCACCGGTCGCGGCCACCCGGGCGAGATCCCGTAGCCCGGTGGTGAGAGCGCTCACCACAAGCACCGGGGGGACTCCGCTGCCCAGCGCCTGTCGCAGCGCGGTCAACGCCTGGGCCAGGTCTCCGGAGATCGCCGCATCCGCCACGGTGAAACCGGTTGTCTCCGCCCGCCCGCGATGATAAAGAGCCACCACAGCCTCGTTGACCAGGCCGCCCGAATCGGCAACCAACTGATCGCATACAGCCGCAAGCTCGCGCAGATCGCTGCCGACAGCGTCCGCCAGAGCCCTCACCGCGCCCGGGCTGATCTGACCACCCAGCCGGCGGATCTCAGCCGCGACGAAGTCGTGCCGGTCGCGAGGACGGGTGAGGCGCGCCGCCGCAACCACCCGTGCCCCGGCAGCCTTCATCGCGTCCGCCAGCTTGCGGTTACGCACGGCGCCGCTGTGCACGACGACAAGCACAACGTCATCCAACGGTCGGGCCAGGTAGGCGAGCAGCGCATCTCGGAGGTCGTCCGCCAGCTCCTGCGCACCGCGAACCACCACGACGCGCAGCCCACCGAACATCGATGAGCTGGACAGATCAACCAGGTCGCTGTCGGTCAGTTCGCCAGGCGCCCGATCCACGATCTCCGCTTGGGGATCGTGGGCCCGAGCCGCGTTCACGACCGCGTGGACCCCGCGGGCGACCAGCAGTTCCTCGTCCCCGGCGACAAGGACCAGCCGTGGCGGTGCGGATGTCGACGACACGTTGGGGAGCATGTCATGCGTGTGCTCCGTGGACTGCGATGCCCTCGCTGAAAGGTGCCGCCTGCCCGCACCCGGCCTCAGTATGGATCGTCATCTCGTGACCATCCATGATCGAAACATAAAGATCGCCTGGGCGGTGAACGCTCCGATCCCCGCCGCGGCGAGAACACGCCGGCCGCCGCGGCGGCGCAGCACGCTGAACGTCGCCACGGTGGCTGCGACCAGGACCATGGCGCCAAGTGGGCCGGCCGGCCAACCGATCTGCGCTCCCGGCGCTCGCGCGGCGACGCTGGCAATCATGATCAACCACTTGCATGGCACACCGGCAAGGGCCGCAAACAATCGGGCCAGCGGCATCCAGCAGACTGCGGCCACTGTGGCGAGTACCCCGAGGACCGTCGCCGGGGCCACTGCCGCATCGGCGAGCATGTTGGCCGGGATGGCGACGAGACTGACCCCACCACCGATCGCGGCCAGCACCGGTGCGCAGGCGACATGTGCCGCCGCGGCGACCGCGAGCAGTTCCGCCAACCACGTCGGCATCTGTCGCGACAGTCGCTCGCGCCAGCCTGGAGCAATGATCACCAGCCCCGCGGTAGCGAACACCGAAAGAGTGAAACCGACCGAACGAGCAAGATCGGGACTGACAAGGACAAGCATCAGCACAGTGGCACAGAGTGCGGGCAGAGCCCCCCGTTGCCGTCCGCTGCCCGCCGCGAGAATTCCGATCATCCCCATGACACTTGCGCGCAGAACGCTGGGTGACGGTCGGGCCAGGATGACGAAGCAGGACAGGGCCAACGCAACCCAGCCGGCCTGAAGCCACGGACCCAACCGGCTACGCCGGACGAGCAGCGTGGCCGCCGCGATGACGATCGCGCAGTTCGCGCCGGACACAGCGACCAGATGAGACATCCCGGCAACTCGGAAGTCGTCCTTGAGGCTCTCATCAAGATCGCTCGTATCGCCGACGACAAGACCCGGCAGCAGCCCGCGAGGCGAGGCGTCCAGACCGGACACGGCATCACGGAGCCCCTGCCGGAGATGAGCCGCCACCGCCTGCACCGCCGAAGGCCCGCCGACCACTACTGGCGGGAGCCGCACGAAGAGGACCGCGGCGACGGTGTCAGCCGCGCGCGGTGGCGCAAGATTACCTTCGGCGCGGACCCGCTGGCTCGGCAACAAGCCCGCCCAACCGGTCGCGGTCGCCAGCACGAGCACCGGCTGACGCAACCGGAACTCACGCCCGCCCGCTCGCAGCCGTTCCACCCGTACCGGGACTACGACCAGCTGGGTGCCACCGCCACGGCTTATTCGCGGATCGCCGGTGATCTTACCTTCGACGGTGGCAACCGCCCGGGTGGCACCAAGATCAGAAAATGGGCCGTGGGTGCGAGCGCGGGTCGTGACGCCCGCGGTCAGGACCCCGGCCGCCAGGCAGGCCAACACCGCCAGTCCTGTTGCTGCGGGCCGCCAGACCCGCGGACGCCGCACCAGGGCGGCAGCGCACACCAACGCCGCGCCCAGGAGCATCCCGGCGATCAGCAGCACGGCCGGGGCCAGGTCCGCCAGGCCGGCACCCGCCGCACCAGCCCAGGCGGCGAGCGCTGGCCCCGCGAGCCGGAGATCAACGGGGCGCTCCTCCCCGTCGGGTCCGGCCCTCGTCACGCCGCCCGCCCGCGCCGTGCGGTCGTTCCGGGCCGACCGGGCTGCCTGCCACCCATCAGACCGCGATCAATGGCAGGAGGTCGGCGAGCCGCCGGTCACCGACGCCGGTCACCTCCCCCAACTGCCGGGGCGAGGTGAAGTCACCGTGGGCCTTGCGCCACTCGACGATCCGCTGTGCCAGCACCGGACCCACCCCTGGCAAGCCGTCAAGAGCCTCGGCCGTGGCGGTGTTGAGATTCAACGGTGCCGCGGGCACGGCACCCGACGATCCCGCGCCCTCGCTGGTGCCAGCGCCAGCCGGCTGCGGAGGCGCTGGCCCAGGACGGCCATCCACCAGGATCTGTTCTCCGTCCACCAGACGGCGCGCCAGCGCGAGACCAGTGGTTTCCGTTCCCGGTAGCACTCCGCCAGCCTGTGCGAGGCTGTCCACCACGCGGGATCCGGCGGGCAGAGTCAGGACGCCAGGGCTGCGCACCTTGCCCACGACCTCGACGACGATCTGCGCCGCCGGGCTCCGGGCTGCGGCGCCCGATGACCAGAGCACCGGTTTCGAACCAGCGCTGTCCGCGTCTGTCGGCACACGGCCCTGTGCCCGCTCCGACTGCGTCCCGCTGGGGAGAGCCGTCACGGACACCGGCCTGTTCCGCCAGGCGAACCAGCCAACCATCAACGCCGCGGCAAGCGCCACCACCACGAGCAACAGCGCTCCACGGATGGCTGGATCGACCAGGGCGCCGCGCGGAACCCGGGGGAAGCGTCCGGCCGGACCCGGCGGGCCGGACCCAACAACCGGCTGCCGCTCCGATCGACCGGGGGTGTCCTCGGCCGAGGGCTCGCCGAGCGCGGCAAGCCCGCTGGTCTCCCCGGTGAGGGTGCCGGAGCCTGCCGGCCGCTCCGCAACGTCGGGATCCGCAGCCGAGGACACCGTACCGGCCATGGCTGGCGTCCACCATGCCGGAACGGTCAGCGGCGCCACGCCGTCCTCCCCAGGAGGGCTCGCCGACGGGTGACCGTCATATCCGCTCGGGGGCCGGATACCGGCGCCGCGGCTACCACGAGTAAACGAAGGAACAATCATGTCCACGACAGTAGGAGCCTGCGTCCGCTATGGCTCCTTTGACCGATTGGCTGTGGATAATCAGGTTTTATCCACAGCCAATCGGTCAGCCGGTGTCCGTCACCGGCTGAGATGCTGGCGGCATGCGTGCGGCGGCGCTCAGCTCGCTGACAATCACCGATGGCCCGCGGGCCGATGGGGCGGCTACGGCCTGTCGTTGTCGACTCTCCTCGGCTTCGCCTGCCCGGCGGAGGAACGAAGGAGCTGCCGGCCGCTCGACGCCCAACAAGCCAGGTGAACCGCAAGATCAGACGACAACCGGGTCGAGCAGGTGGGGGTCGTTGTTGCGTACGTTCCCAACCCTCGAGCTGACGGGGTACGCCCGCAACATGCCGGCGGGTGCCGGCCCGAGCATCCCCGTCACCACTTCCGGGTCGTCGACGCGCGGGTCGAGCCAGCGCGACCAGGAGGCCCGTGGGAGAAGCACGGGCGAACGTGGATGCAGAAACTCCAGCCCACCGGCCGCGGTGGTGGTGATGATGGTGAAGGTCGCGAGTACACCGCCCGATGGCGGATGCCACACCTCGTAAAGGCCCGCGAGCCCGGCGGGCGTATCATCAGCCGGCCGTACCAGGTAGGGCTGCCCACGGCGGGCGCCGTCGGCCCGGTGCCATTCGTAATAGCCGGTTGCCGGTACCAGACAGCGGCGGGCGCGCAGCGCGGCACGGAACGCGGGCTTGGTGGCGACCGTCTCCGCCCGAGCATTGATCAGACGGTTACCGATCGCGACATCACGTGCCCATGACGGCACCAGCCCCCAGCGGGCCGTCCGCAACCGCGCGCCTGCCAGCGGCCGCTCAGACGGAATGACAACCACCGGAGCGACGTTGGTCGGTGACACGTTGAAGTTCGGCTGGACGCCGTCAGTCTCATCACGTGCCGCGAACGACTCCGTCAGTTGCCGTGCGCTCAAAGCGTTGGCGTAACGACCGCACACAGCATGACAGTCTGCCAGCGAGCGGCCCGGCCGGCATCCGGCCGTCACGGCACCGGCCCGGCCATCGCCGATCGGCCAGCACCGTCTGATCGCGTCGGGTGTCGATCATCAACGGAACAGCCACGCGGCCGCGACAGCCAGGCAGAACAGCGCCACCATCGCGAACAAGGCCACCCAGAGCCCCGCCGGTATGCGGGTCAGGCGTGCCAGCTGGTCCGGGTCGGACGTCGGCGCACCGCGGCGACGGGTCCGCTGCACCTCGATGATCGGCCTCACCCCACCGATGAGGAGGAACCAGGTGATGAAGGCCGCGAACACCTCCTGCGAACGAAATGGTGCCAGCATGGACACCGCGACGACTGTCGCGGCGCTCAGCACTATCGACAGTGCGCCAAAGGCGTTGCGGATGGCCACCAAGACCCCGAGCAGCAGCGCGACGCTCAGTCGCAACAACAGGCTCACCTGGTTGGCCGCCAGCAGCGCGGCACCGCCAAGCCCGAGGACGGAGGGCGTAACATAGCCGGCCGCTACCGTGATGACGACGCCTGGCCCGGTCGGGCGGCCCGCCGACACAGTTACCCCGGATGTATCCGAATGCAGCCGGATGCCGCCAAGGCGCCGGCCGCTTCCGACCGCCGCAAGCGCATGCCCGCCCTCGTGCGCAATAGTGATCACATGTCGGGCCAATGGCCACAGGCGATTGCTGAGCACCACAAGGAGGGCTGCCGCGCCACCGGCAATGGCTGTCCATCGTGGCGGGTCCCCTGTGGTGAGCAACTGCATCCACTCGTCAGGCGTCGTACGTCTCCTGTCTCAACTGTCGCCGCCGACGGGCGGGCGCGGTGTCGGTGCGACCGCCAGGACCCGAGTATGCAATGCTCGAGAAAAGGGGCGTCAAGCACCAGGCGGTATGAGGTTCCGCCGGGTCATCGCGCCAAGGGTACAATCAGATAATCACTTCTCGTGGTCGGTCGGGGCCTCCGATCGAGTCATCGTCACGACAGGGAACGTCTGGAGGTAAGGAGCGGGTGGCGGATCTCGTCTACAAGCCAGTGGTCCGTTTCGCGCTCGGGGTCTTCAAGGCCCTCGATCTCAGGTTGGACGTCCGGGGACAGGAACGCGTACCAGCCACCGGTGGATGCGTGGTAGCGATCAACCATGTATCATACCTGGACTTCGCGCTTGCCGGTGTTCCGTTCTGGTACTCCCACCGCCGCCTGGTACGCTTCATGGCCAAACATGAAGTCTTCGCCCATCCGCTCGCCGGGCCTCTGATGCGGGGAATGCATCATATCCCCGTCGACCGATCGGCGGGCGCCGGCTCATACCGTCACGCGGTGCGAGCTCTGCGGGCCGGTGAACTCGTGGGTGTCTTTCCCGAGGCGACGGTCGGTCGCAGCTTCTGTCTCCAGCCCTTCAAGTCAGGGGCGGCCCGGATGGCCGCCGAAGCAGGCGTTCCAATACTCCCAGTAATTGTTTGGGGCAGCCAGCGCATCCTCACCAAGGGGCGTCCGCGTAATTTCCGGGCCGCGCGAGGAACCCCTGTTTCGATCATGGTTGGCGAACCGATCCCGGCGGTCGACCTGAAGGACGCCCAGACTGGGACGCAGCTGCTGGCTGACGCGATGGCGAAGCTTCTCGCCGACGCCCAGCGGGACTACCCGCCGCCGCCACCAGGCGAGTCGCCATGGTGGCTGCCCGCTCACCTCGGTGGCTGCGCGCCCACGCCCGAGGCGGTCGCGCGCGAGCGGGCCGCGCTCCGCGACAAGAAGAAGTAAGAGCGCCCGAGGACAGCTGTCCGGCTCGCGGCTCCCCTCGTCCGGGTCGATGGATCGTGAGGCGGAGGAGGGAGACGCCGGAGGTATTGGGCGTTGGCCGAGAGGAGCCTGGACACCCGTCCACCGCCTCCAGCGGCTGCCCACGCCTCCTCACGATGCACGCGCCCCCAGCCCCTCTCCTTGATCCACACTTCTGTTGCCGGGCGCTTTTAGATCTTCATTCCGATCGTCACACCCAACCAGGGCCGCCACACTCGGCCAGGACCGCTCATGGCCGTTTCTTCGCGCCGCGGCAGGCGCCGAGACGGCGGCGGGCCTGCCGGGTTCGCCCATGCGCCCGGCCCCGCGCGAGCGGTGCCGCTCCGCTGGCCGCACCGGACGAATGGAGTGCCCGCACCAGCGGCGCCGAGTGGATACACGACTGACCGAGATCCTTGCGGCCGATGCTCGGCCATCGCGACCGGACGCTCTTATAGCACAGGGGTCGGCGGCTCTTTACAGAAGGGGTGGCTGGAAATTTTTTCCAGCCACCCTCACACCCAACAACCCCAGCCAGCATCCCCGCCGGGGCAGGCAAAGACTACTTGTGGACAACATCGAAGCCTCGGATGTGTCCGGGCTCTCTAGGGAACAGGGACGACCCATTGGTAACCTCAAGCACCAACAACATTTGAGCTGAACCCCTTGGCTCGCCGGGTCCGTGTTGTAAAGAGACTCACCTGTTCGTTGTCGATGGAGGCGCCCACGATGGCTGTACAAGAGCTGGCGATGCCGGCTACTAGCAGGGCCGGCACGGTGGTCGCGATCGGGCAGCAGGTTCGAGTCCCGAAGACCGCCGAACTCGTCGCGGCCCACCTGCGGCGCCGCATCGTGCGGGGAGAACTCGTCGAAGGTGACGCGCTGCCGCCCGAGGCCACCCTCATGGAACAGTTCGGTGTCTCCCGGCCGACACTGCGAGAGGCATTCCGGGTCCTGGAATCCGAGGCGCTGATCACAGTCAGGCGCGGCGCGCATGGTGGTGCACGGGTGCACACACCAAACGGCGACATCGCCGCCCGCTACGCCGCCCTGGTTCTGGAGTACCGCGGTACCACGCTGGCCGATATCCACCAGGCCCGCGCTGTGATTGAGCCGCCCTGCGTGGCGATCCTGGCGGAGAACCGCACACAGGATGACCTCGACAAACTCCGGCTCGCGGTAAGCGAGACCGCCGCCGCCACGGCGACCGACGATCCAGGCCAGTGCCTACAGGCCAATCTCGCCTTCCACGTCCTGCTAGTGGATCTCGCCGGAAACACGACGCTCTCGGTTCTGTCGGGCATGCTGCGCCACATTCTCGATCTTGCAACGATCTCCCAGCCCGCTCCTGAGCGCGGACCCGAACACCGGCTCGCCATCCGTCGGCGCCTCCTCGACCATGAACGCGTCGTGAACCTCATCGAGGCTCGTGAGGCTCGCGCCGCCGAAGATCTTTGGCGGGAACACCTGCTGGAAGCCGGCCGTTACCTGACCGACGGTCCGGTGGCCGCGACCGTGCTCGATCTACTCGGCTGATCGGTAGGGGCCCGTGACCGCCGTTTGGCCCCGCCTCAGAGCCCGGATTGGTTACGTGCCCGGTCAACCGCATCGGTTCGCGTCTCGAAAGGACCGTCAGCAAGCAGACCGGCAATCGACCAGCGCACGACCCACCAGCGATGGCCCTCATCGCAGATGACCTGAACGGCCCCAGCTCCGCTGGGAACGACAGCCACCTGGGGAGGACGGCGGCGGGCTCCTGCCCAGGACCTGGAAAGTGAATGGCAGGGCGCCGCCAGCCGCCCGTCCGCTCTGCCAGATTCCCCCCGGCTTCCGGGCGCGCGTGAAGAACAATGATTACGCATCCTCTGGCCCCCAGATTCAGATTCTCTGAGGCCGCCCACCGCACAGAAACTCCCAACCGCGCGGCCGTCGGCCAACGGCCGGCCATCCGACGCTGTGCCGATGGCACGACCGCTCATCACCTGCCCAGGCAGACTTGCACCCCGCGCGGGAGTTGTCAAAGCACGATCGGCGGCCGCAGCCGACACCCGATCACCTCACCACAATTTGCGACTGAGAGTATTTCAATGACTTCACATTGCCACTACCCGCCAACCTGACAAACCCGCGGCCGGCGGAAACACGTCGGCCCGCCCAGATGGCCGAGCTACCCGTCAGCGCAGTGGATCGAAAGGCGCGAGCTCGGCCGGAGAGCGGCCCGTGATGACCGCCTCGGCCACCAGCTGGCCGGTAACCGGTCCGAGTGTGATACCCCACATCCCGTGACCGCCTGCGACAAACACCCGTGGTGACGCGGTACGCCCGATCAGAGGAAGACCGTCCGGAGTGCACGGGCGAGAACCAACCCACTCCTGTGTCCGCATATCGAGATCGACGCCGGCCAGCAAGGGGCGAACCGCGTTGACGATCGCCATGACACGACGGCGGTCGAGCGGCGCATGCGGCTCCCGGAACTCCATCATCCCGGCGATGCGCAGCCGCCCCCCAAGCGGTGTGCACGCCACCCGGTGGGCGGGAAAGTAGAGCGGGCCCTGCGGTAAGTCGCGTGCCGCGACGCTGAAGCTGTACCCGCGCCCCGCCTGGACGGGAGTCCGGACCCCGAACGAACGAACAAGATGGGGCAACCACGCACCGCTGGCAACTACCACCGCGTCGAACCGGCCACGCTGCCCGGTGGAGAGCTCCACGCTTACATCAGCGGCGCCAGTACGGTATCGATCATGGCGATCAGCGTGGATGGCGAGCACACCGACGCCCTCCCGCACCTCACCACCCCGCGCCCGGACGCTGTTCGCGAGCGACAGCACAAAGCTCCCGGGATCGCAGAATCGCTGGCCATCGATGCGGACCGCGGCGTTGATCTTATCTGTCAGCGCCGGCTGCAGTGTGCGTGCCGCGGGGCCATCGAGCAGGTCAAAGTCAACGTGCTGGCCAGCGTCGCGGATCTCCTCCAGCTCAATGACCAACGCATCCCGCTCCCGTGGATCACGGTAACAGGCCAGAAAGGGCACGGCAGTACGGGTGGGTACCGCCACGCCACCGGCGGCAAGGAGGTCGAAGGCGTCGAACGCCCGCCGATTGACAGGCACAAAGGCACCCATCGCCGTCCGCCAACGGTTGACCGTGCTGTTGCGGGCGAATCCGGCAAGGAATCGCAGCAGCCGCGGGTCGGCACGCGGCGGTACGTACACGGGGGATGTCGACCTCAACGCGGCCCGCAGGCCATAGCGCAGCACGGCCGGTTCCGGCAACGGTGCCGCCAGGCTCGGAGTGAGCCAGCCGGCGTTGCCCCAGGACGACCCGGCGGCCACCTGGGCACGTTCGAACACTGTCACGCGGGCTCCGCGCTCCTGGAGAAACCACGCGGTGGCCAGCCCGACCATGCCGGCACCGACAACCGCCACCTGTTCCGTCCCGGGCGACCCGCGGCCGGCAGCGGAGCCCACGGATACCGGGCCTGCTTCTGATCTCCTGTCAGCGGACCAGTGCGTCATACCACCTCACCATCGGAACGCCAATTGGCCGTGGGTTGATCCGGTAGGCTGCGCCAGGCACGTACCGTCGTTGCCATGCGGCCGATGATGACGGTGGGCCACGCGTGATTCATGCGGTTCTCACCTATCTCACATGCCCGATATGCGGGCTGTCTCTCACCGTCGGCACCGGGCAGGTGTGCTGCCCGGACGGCCACGCGTACGACCTCGCTCGAGGAGGCCATCTGACGCTCACAACCGGCCGGGCCGCGGAAGTCGCCGGTGACAATGCGGAAATGGTCCGCTCACGAGAGGCGTTCCTCGCTGGCGGCCACTACGCGGCGCTCGCCGACCAGCTTGGCGCGGTCATCCGAAACTATACGATCAAAAACGGAGCGACCGGCGGTGAACAGGTCTTCGTCGACGTCGGCGCGGGCCCTGGCTACTATCTGGCGCATCTGCTGAACCTGTGCCCCAGCGCGGTCGGCATCGCGATTGACGTGTCCAGGCACGCGCTGCGGCGCGCGGCGCGTGCGCATCCGCGGATCGGCGCGGTCGGTGTGGACCTGCGCGGGCCGCTGCCGGTGCGGACGGGCACCGCCTCGGTCGTGCTCGATGTCTTCGCGCCGCGCAATGTCACGGAAATGCACCGCATCCTCCGGCCGGACGGACATCTCGTCATCGTAACGCCCACCGTCCGCCATCTGGCCGGACTTGTTGATTCGCTGGGTCTCGTCACGGTTGACAAACGAAAACCCGAGCGCCTCCGCTCGAAACTGGCTGACTCCTTCGTCCAGCGGAACCAATGGACACTCGATCTGGATCTGTCGCTTGCCACACAGGATCTTCTGCACCTCGTCATGATGGGTCCGACCGCACACCACCGGCGCGCTGCCGAAATACAGCTGCTCATCGAGGAACGATGGCCGGCCGGCGCAGCCTCGACGGCTTCGTTTATGAT
Organism: Protofrankia sp. CiP3; assembly: GCF_917627345.1. Classification (NCBI taxonomy): domain Bacteria; kingdom Bacillati; phylum Actinomycetota; class Actinomycetes; order Frankiales; family Frankiaceae; genus Protofrankia; species Protofrankia sp. CiP3. The sequence continues at coordinate 65,785 of NZ_CAKJTM010000002.1, forward strand.
CGAAGTATACGAGCCCTACGGCAAACGCTCCGGTAAAGAGGCGGTCCCGTGAACAGGCGGCCCGTTGGGTTCAACGAACGTTTTGGTCGGCCGTGAACATTGTTTTGACCGTGACCGGCACCAGCGCCCGCTGCGTGATGAGCCGCTCGAGTTCTCCGTACAGGCTGACGACAACCGCCTGATTCGCGTGCCCCAGCACCACCGCCCCCGGCTGGATGGCCTGGCGCGCGGCCGCGATGAGTTCGCCCGCCGTGACCCCCATCCGCGCGTCACCCACCGATCCGCTCCACATGAGGATCCGCGAGTAGCCGAGTTCGGCGAGAACCGCTCGCGACCGCTCGTTATGCTCCCCGTACGGTGGGCGGAACCACGGTCGGGTGGTGACACCGAATGTCCGGCTGACCCAGTCATCATTGCGTTCGACGTCAGCCCGCAGCGCCGCGTCGGAAAGGGTGCGGATACTCCGGTGGCTCCAGGTGTGGTTGACCATCGTGACCTGTCCGGATTCAATCAGCTGCCGGATGGTGTCAGCATGCTGGTTCCAGACGTTACGGTACATCCCGTTCGGCGCGAACGAGAGAGGAATACTCGTCCGGCTGGCGAAGCCGACATATCCGGCAACCGCGACGGGATTAAAGCCGTCGTCAATGGTAAGCGCAACCCGGCGAGTCGTCTCCGGCGCGCTGAACAGAATTTGTTGCTGTTGGGGCACGGCGGACGACGCCGACGGGCCGACTGCTGGCCCCACGCTCGATGACGCCACCGGTGCCTGCGACCGGGGGATCGGCGTATCGGGCAACATGTGCGCCGACAGACCGCCAGGCTGCGGAGCGACCGCTGGCGGGGTGGGCTTCGGCCGCTCCCCGGCACAGCCGACAAGCATGTCAGCGGCTCCGAGGGCGAGAATTTTAACAAGGATGCGTCGGTCCACCCACGGGATTCTGAGGACTCTGACTACAGAGCGCAACTACAAGGACGCGGATCTCGCCGCTGCACGGTTGGGCCCATGCGGCAGGTCACGGAGCCGGGCAACAGGGTCAGACCACCAGCCGGGACCGCCAGTTGCCCACCGCGTCCGGATGCGCGCCGTTGGCCGCGAACCAGCCCAACAGGCCGCCCGGGTAATCGTCGATGGTGGCCAGCACCCGCTCAACGGCCGAGGTCGAGGTCGTGATCAGATCGGAAGCACCCCAGCCCGCGCCAGGTAGCAACGGATTGTTACCAACCCGACGCAACACTGCCGGCATATTCGCGGTTGTGGCCGCGTAATCCGCGAGTATGGCCTGTTGTCCGACGCCCGCCGCGCGCAGCAGGACCGCCACGACAAGGCCGGTCCGGTCCTTGCCGGCAGCACAGTGCACAAGTACCGGGCCAGGCGTGTGGGCCACGAGATGCATGATTTCGACCACCCGTGGTCCGGCGAGCTCGACGATCGCCCGGTACATCGTGCCCAGGCCACCAGCGAGCGCGGCGGCGGTTTCGGACGTGGGGCTGGCGGGGTCGACATCACCGAGCAGCGGGATCCTCCGGACATCGGTCGTCGCCGATTCCAGCGGGTGCGGGCCGCCGTCCTGCTCAACCGGCGACCGCAGGTCGATGACCACGCGGGGCGGCCATTCGAGGTCGAACACCGGCGCCCGATCGCCATGCCGTGGCGCGTCGCTGCGGTAGAGCACACCGGCTCGGGTGCACCCGCCGTCCTCGGTCGGCAAGCCGCCCAGGTCGCGCAGGTTCACCAGTTGATCTCGGCCGGGCCGCGCTGACGATCCGGCTCGAGCCCGCCGGGCCGCTGATGCCGACGGGCTGTCGGTGGCCGACTCGGATGCCGCGATCTCGCTGCCGCTCATGGGTTCGCTCCCGCCTGATCGTCCGATCGTGTTCCAGTGGACCACACGTCTCCGTCCCAGATCTGAACCCAGAGCCAAGATTGAGAGACTCCGGCAACAGGCCCGCGACGCCGCGTTACGCCGAGCGGATCGGCCATGACGCCTTCCCCGGACGTCCGCGGTCGCGGCCGCGGCCCCGAAGGCCGGCCATACAATCGCGAACGGCAATGCGACGGTACATTCTGTGATGCTACAAGGTTTAGTCGATTTCACCCGATTTGCGCTGTCAGGCGACAGCGACAGGCGATCTGGTCGCGCTCGGCTTGCCTCCACGGGCCGTCCGCCCGGTACCGCGGAAACCGACAGGATCGCCAGGAGCGACAGGACCGGCAATGAAGAGGGGTGGGCGTGAACCTGCTGGAGGCGGCGTTTCTCGGTGCGGTCGAGGGACTGACAGAGTTCCTCCCGGTATCGAGCACAGGGCATCTGACGATCCTGGAAAAACTGCTCGGGTACTCCATCGATGATCCCGACATAACAGCGTTTACCGCGATCATTCAGGTCGGCGCGGTCTTCGCGACGCTGCTGTACTTCCGCAAGGATCTGGGGAGGATCCTGGCTGTCCTGCTCCGCGGTATCGTCCAGCCTCGCTGGCGCGGCCACCCCGACTACTTGTTCGGATGGGCGGTGCTGCTCGGCTCGCTGCCCATCGGCGTGGTCGGGCTGCTGTTCAAGGACGTGATCGAAACGACCCTGCGCAGCCTCTGGTTCGTGGGCACCGCGCTCATCGTGTGGAGCGGTGTCATGGCATACGCCGACGGCAACGCCACCCAGAAGCGACATGAGGAGGACGTCACCTGGAAGGACACGCTGGCCATCGGCCTGATCCAGTGTGCCGCGCTCATCCCCGGCATCTCCCGGTCCGGCGCGACGATGTCGGCCGGTCTGACCCGAGGCCTCGACCGAGTGACTGTCACCAGACTGTCGTTCTTCCTTTCCATCCCGGCGCTGTTCGGCGCCGCGGCCCTACAGGGCGTCAGCGCGGCCAGCAACATCTCGCACGGAGTCGGCTGGACACCGACGATCATCGCTACGCTCGTCAGCTTCGCCGTCGCCTATGTCGCCATAGCCTGGCTGCTGAAATTCATCGGCAAGAACAACTACGACATGTTCATCATCTACCGAATCATCCTCGGCGTGACCGTGCTGCTCCTCGTCGGGACGGGCGTCGTCGCGGCAACCTGACGATCGGGCCGAGCCAGCTCGGGCAAGGCCAAGCAGGCCAAGCAGGCCAAGCAGGCCAAGCAGGCCAAGCAGGCCAAGCAGGCCAAGCAGGCCAAGCAGGCCAAGCAGGCCAAGCAGGCCAAGCAGGCCAAGCAGGCCAAGCAGGCCAAGCAGGCCAAGCAGGCCAAGGACGAGAAAAAGGACGAAACGGCAGCGCATGCAAGAGTACCCGCGTAGGGTCACGGGGTGGCTCGGGTCGTCGTGGTCGGCGCGGGGGTCGGCGGGCTGGCGACGGCCGCGCGGCTGGCCGCCGCCGGGCATCGCGTCACCATCTGCGAGCGGGCGTCCGACGTCGGCGGCAAGCTCGGAAGGTTCAGCCAGGACGGTTTCACCTTCGACACCGGGCCATCCCTGCTGACCATGCCGGAGGTCTTCGCGGACCTGTTCGCCGCCACCGGCGCGCCCCTGAGCGACCTCCTCGAGCTACGCCGGCTGGACCCGATCGCTCGCTACCGTTTCGCCGACGGAACCCTTCTTGACGCCCATGCCGACGACGACGCGTTCACCGCCGAGCTGGACACCGTCCTTCCGCCCGGCTCCGGCCAGCAGTGGCGCCGCCTCGCCGCCCACGCCGAACGCCTGTGGGAGGCGACCCGGGAGCCGTTCCTGTCCGCCCCCACCGCCGGCGTCCGGTCGTTGGCCAGCCTGGCGCTACGGCGTCCAGGCGACATCTCCACCATCGCGCCGGGGCTGACCCTGCGTGGGCTCGGCCAGCGTCATCTGGCCGACCACCGGCTGCGGATGTTCCTGGACCGGTATGCGACCTATACCGGCTCCGATCCGCGCCGGGCACCGGCGGCCCTCGCGGTCATCGCGCATGTCGAGCGTTGCTACGGCGGCTGGTACCTCCCGGGCGGCCTGCACCAGCTCGGCCAGGCCGTCGCGGAGCGGGCTGTGCGCCTTGGCGCGCGCCTGCTGCTCGGCCAGGCGGTCATCGCGATCACGCGCGGTGCGGGTGGCCGGGCAGCAGGAGTACAGCTCGCCGACGGCGGGCGCATCGACGCGGATCTGGTCGTGTCGGGCGTCGACGCCCAGACGGTGTACGGCATGCTCGCGCCCCACCGGCGGGCGGAGCGGCGGCTGCGCCGAGCGCGGGCATCGCTGGCCGGCTTCGTTCTGCTGCTCGCCCTGCGCGGGCGGACGCCAGATCTCGCCCATCACACGGTGCTGTTCCCCACTGACAACGACGATGAGTTCGACGCGGTATTCGGCGGGCGCCTGGCGGTCGATCCGACGATCTACATAAGCGCGCCCGACGACCCCGCCCTCGCGCCGCCGGGCTGTGAAGCATGGTTCGTCCTGGTGAACGCGGCCCCGCATGCAACGCGTCTCCCGCCAGGCTCCGCGACAGGACGTGCCTCGCCCGGTGGCACCACCAGCGGCAGCGGCGACATAGACGGCGGCTCGGTCAACCGCCCGGTCAACCGCTCGGTCGGCCACGGGCTGGACTGGGACCGGCCAGGGCTTGCTGACGCCTACGCCGCCCGGATCCTGAACCTGATGGCCGAGCGCGGCCTGGACGTCCGGGAGCGGCTGCGGTGGCAACACGTGATCACTCCAGCTGATCTGGAACAGCGGACGGGCGCGGTCGGCGGGGCGATCTACGGGACGTCGTCCAACGGCCTGCGAGCGGCGTTCCTGCGGCCGGGCAACCGGTCGCCGATTCCGGGCCTGTTCCTCGTGGGCGGGTCATCTCACCCCGGGGGCGGGCTTCCCCTGGTCGCCATGTCCGCGAAAATCGTTGCCGACATGATCGGCCCCGCTTAGAGCGCCCGAGGATAGGGCGTTCGATCAGCGAGCGGCTCATCCGCGCCCGATCCGGCAAGGCGGAGGAGGAAGGCACCCTGGTGTTGGGTGGCGACCGACGACAACGCGGCCGGGCGGGACGCGGGGAGCCGCGAGCCGGACAGTCCTGTCCTCGGGCGCTCTTAGTGCCGCATACCGCACCATACGGCCGTAAGGACCACGATCCAAAGCGTTGCGCGACCGCCGGCCGCACAGCGAAGAAACCGCTTCTATTGTCCGTGCCCGTCACCACTGTCACCACGGCCGCCCGCAGCCGGACCTACTTCCCCACCTGACAATCCGGCGGCTGCCCACAGCCCACCGCCGGCCACGGCCGAAGCCGGCCGTGGCCGCGTCCGAAGCACCCGGTGAACCACCGTGCCGAGCTGGACCAGACCGCAGGCGCACACCGTGGCCGTGGCGACAGCGCCGGCCAGACCGGCAAGGCCGGCTCTCCCGGGGTCGACCGACGCGCCCACCATCGTCAGGACAGTGATGATGATCCGGGTAGGCCGCTCACCAACCGTCACGACGCCAATCTCGGCGAACCCCACGTTCCCGGCTCGGGCGCGCAGGTATTCCAGCAGGCCGACCGCGGCCCCCGCGGCTGCGCACGCCGCACCGGGCGCACCCAGCAGCCAGAAGGCGACAATGTAGAACCCGTCACAGATCCGGTCGGCCAGCGAGTCAAGGACATACCCCCATGGGGTAACCCGACGGGTGAGGACGGCCACACATCCGTCAAGGTTGTCCAGCAAACCACCACCTACCACGATCATCGCGGCAATCAGCGGGAACAGGCCACCCGATGCCGCGGCCGGCAGCATGGCGCTGGTCAGCAGCATCCCGGCGACCGTGATCGACGTCGGGGCGATGCCACGCATGGCCAACGGGCGTCCCAGCCGGTAGACCAGAGCGAGCCAACGGCGAACGAACCACATGCCGCTTGTGGCATCGTAGCCTCCGTGCAGGCCCGACCACTCCCTGAGAAAACCGTCACGGTCGGGCACCGGGGTGGTCACCAAGCCATCGTGCCTTCTGCGTATGGTTCCGTCGTCCGGCATGACCCACTTTGGATGACGGCCCAACTACCGACGACTGTCAGCCCCCTTCGAGAAGCCGCCGCCAGGCGGCCGCAGGAGACATCGGTGACCAAGCACTCGCCCCTGGTCGTGGAGACACTCGACGACCTGAATCCGACAGCGGTTTTCAACGCGGAACGTGACCAGGTGGTGGTTGCGGTCCGTATCACACCCGTATTCGGCACCTTGGATCTCGACCTGGTAGCAGCGGTCGTCGACGCGGCAAACCTGGCCGGCTTTGCCCTCGTCCGCGAACGGCCCTTCCGGGACGAATGGCTGCTGTGCGTCTTCGACGCCTACGAGGATCACGACTGACGGGCCTCCCGTCAGCCGGACAGGGCGCGGAACACCTCACGGGTGGCGGTCGAGCGGTTCAGCGTGATGAAGTGGATGCCGGGCGCACCACCGGCCAGCAGCTTCTCGCACAGGTCCGTTGCGACCGCCACGCCGATCGCCCGCACCGCCACCGGGTCGTCGGCCACCTCGTGCAGCCGCTCGGCCAGATCCGCGGGGAAAGCGGCGCCGGACAGCTGCGCCATCCGCTCGATCTGCGCGACGTTCGTCACGGGCATCACCCCGGGGATGATGGGCGCCTCGCAGCCGAGCCGGCGGACTCGCTCGACCAGACGGAAGTAGGCGTCCGCATCGAAGAAGAACTGGGTGATCGCGTAGTCCGCGCCAGCGGCCAGCTTGCCGACCAGATGCCGCGCGTCGGTGTCGAGGTCGGGCGAACGTGGATGCAGATCCGGGAACGCCGCGACCCCGACGCAGAAGTCACCCAGCGACCGGACAAGGCGTACAAGATCCTCGGCATAGCGCAGGCCCTGTGGATGCGCGACCCACGTGCCCCGCGGATCACCGGGCGGATCGCCACGCAGCGCGAGGACATTGTGCACCCCGGCGCCGGCGTAACTACCGATCACCTGCCGAAGCTCGGACACGGAGTGGTTGACCGCTGTCAGGTGACCGATCGGTGTGAGGGTGGTGTCGGCCGCGATCCGTTCGGTCACACCGATGGTTCCCTTGCGGTTGGACCCGCCCGCGCCGTACGTCACCGACACGAAGGACGGATGCAGAGGCTCCAGCTCCCTGATCGCTGTCCACAGATGGCGTTCCCCCGCCGGGGTCTTCGGTGCGAAGAACTCGAACGAGAACGACGTCCGCCCGGAAGCGAGGAAGTCCCGCACCGTCGACGCCCGTGATCCCAGCACACCCCTGACCACCGTCATGCGCTCGAGGGTAGTGCGTACCACCCCGCGAGCACGGGTTCACAAGCGCACCGGGCCGTCCGGAGCGGGGCTGCACACCCGTACCCGCCCAGAGCCGCTGCCGGCCGACACACGACGCTGCGCCGCCGGGTCAGCCGGAACACTGACATCGACGGCACCGACGTCCGCCGACTCGACGTCCACCGCATACGGGCCGTCCGGGACGACGACCGTGACCGAGCCGCTGTGGCTGTGCGCGCTCACCTTCTCGGGCGCAGCCGCGAAATGCAGGATGACATCCCCCAGCCGGCTGCGTGCGGTGACCCTGCCGCCGCCCAGCTCACGTCCGGCGATGGTGCCGGAATCCGTCAGCAGGACAAGATCGCCGTCGGATCCCCACAGCGTCACCTCCCCGCGGCGCACCTCCGCCCGGACGCCGGTCGCCTTCGGCAACGTCAGCCGCACGCGGGCCTCGCTGGCCCGGCCGTCGATACGCAGCAGGTCACCGTTGCGGGCCAGCTCCGGGCGGGTCCGCCCGACTCGCCGCCGGACGGTCATCTCCAGGCGGGCGTCGGCCCGGCCGGTCTCAGCGATCTCGACCCGGCCGGCGGCCAACCGGACCTCGACGGCACCGACCCCCGCCACTGTCTGGCAGATCTCCGCCGGCGGCCGGTACAGCAGCGTGAGGCCGCCGGCCGCCGCGCACACCAGGACGACGGCCGCTACGACCACGACCACGCTTGTCATCTGTCCCCCGTTCCATGAGCGAAGCTGTGAACCAAGCTGTGAACCAAGCTCCGCGCGAATGTGATCCGCACATTCTCGCTGGTGGTGATCCCCTGAGGAGAAGGATGCGTACGGTGACCGGCCCGACCGAGAAAATCGTGATCGTGGGAGCGGGTCTCGGCGGCCTGTCCGCCGCCCTGCGGCTGGCCGGCGCCGGGCGGCACGTCACCGTGGTCGAACGTGCCGAGGTCCCGGGTGGGCGGGCTGGCCGGCTGCGCATCAACGACTACCAGTTTGACACCGGGCCGAGCGTGCTCACCATGCCGGACCTGATCGCCGACGCATTCGACTGCGTCGGGGAGAACATCGACGACTGGCTGCGGCTGCGTCCGGTCGACCCAGTGTACCGGGCCTGCTACGCCGACGGTTCCACCCTCGACATCCACGCCGACCCGGACGCGACCGCCGATGAGATCGCCCGTGTGTGCGGGCCGGCCGAAGCCGCCGGGTACCGCCGGTTCGTCACGTTCGTGTCCGACCTGTACCGGGCTCAGCTGCGCGACTTCATCGACGCTTCGATCGACTCGCCCCTGAGCCTGTTACGGCCGTCCCTGGCCCGGCTGGTTGCCCTCGGTGCCTTTCGCCGCCTCGAGCCCATGGTGGGCCGCTATCTGCACGACGAGCGAACCCGCCGGGTGTTCTCGTTCCAGGCGATGTACGCGGGCCTGTCCCCGCAGGACGCTCTCGCGCTGTACGCTGTGATCGCCTACATGGACTCGGTGGCCGGCGTGTACTTCCCGGTGGGCGGCATGCACGCCGTTCCGGCTGCCATGGCCCTCGCCGCTGTCAAGCACGGGGTGACATTCCGTTACGGCACCACCGTGACCGGGGTGGAGATCCGCGGCCGACGGGCGGTCGCGGTCCACACATCCTCGGGTGAGCGCATCGCCGCGGACGTGGTGGTACTCAATCCCGATCTCCCGACCGCCTACCGCGAGCTGCTGCCCGCCGCTGTCATGCCACGCCGGGTCCGCGGCCTGCGCTACTCACCGTCGTGTTTCCTGCTGCTGGCTGGGTCAGGAGCCGACTACGGTGACCAGGCCCATCACACGATCCACTTCGGCCGGGCCTGGCGACGCACCTTCGACGAGATCATCAACCGAGGCGAACTGATGAGCGATCCGTCGTTCCTGGTCACGACGCCGACGATCGGCGATCCGACACTGGCTCCGGCCCGCCGGCACAGTTATTACGTGCTGTTCCCGACACCGAACCTCACCGCGCCGCTGGACTGGTCGGTACTGGGCCGGCGTTACCGTGACGAGGTGATCGAGACCCTCGAACGGCGTGGATACGTCGGCTTCGGCGCGGCGATCGACGTCGAACACGTGATCACCCCAGCGGACTGGCGGGCCCAGGGCATGGCGGCCGGCACACCGTTCGCCGCCGCCCACACCTTCGGCCAGACCGGCCCGTTTCGCCCCTCGAACCTGGCTCCGGGCCTGGACAACGTGGTGTTCGTCGGCAGCGGGACCCAACCGGGCGTCGGCGTGCCGATGGTGATCATCTCTGGCCGCCTGGCCGCCGAACGGGTGCTCGGGCGCGACCGGGCCTACCGCTCCCGGGCGCCGCGCAAACCAGCGGCCTGACCGCGCCGGAACGAAAAACCGTCTTTGCCTGGCGTCCATTCCTACCTGTTGGTTCCTACCTGTTGCCGGCCGCGCTGAAGCCATCGTTCGAAACGGCTGAGTGCCCTCGCTTCAAGTCCCGGTTCCAGGCGCTGGCTGCGAGACTGAGGCCATGGACGAACGGCACGCCCCCGAGACCGCGCCGGCCGGCTCCAGCCTCACCGCGCCCAGCCCCGGCCGGGACGGCAGGACACTGGCCAGCCCGGACACGAGCACCGATGCCGATCACCTGGAACGTGTTCTCTTCGAGATCAAAAAAGTGATCGTCGGCCAGGACCACATGATCGAGCGGATGCTGGTGGCGCTGCTCGCCCGCGGGCACTGCCTGCTGGAGGGTGTGCCGGGAGTGGCCAAGACCCTCGCAGTCCAGACGCTGGCGACAGTGGTCGGCGGAACGTTCGCGCGCATCCAGTTCACCAGCGACCTGGTCGTGTCCGACATCGTCGGTACCCGCGTGTACCGCCAGACCCGGGAGACCTTCGACGTCGAGCTGGGCCCGGTCTTCGCGAACTTCATCCTCGCGGACGAGATCAACCGCGCGCCCGCGAAAGTGCAGTCGGCGCTGCTGGAGGTGATGTCCGAGCAGCAGGTCTCCCTCGGCGGTGTCACCCATCGGCTGCCCGCGCCGTTTCTGGTGCTGGCCACGCAGAACCCGATCGAGTCAGAAGGCGTGTACCCGCTTCCGGAGGCGCAGCGCGACCGGTTCCTCATGAAGATCAACGTGCCGTACCCGACCGGCAGCGAGGAACTGGAGATCGTCCAGCGGATGGGTGTGCGACCACCCGCGGCCGAGTGCGTGCTGGACCCCCAGACGCTGCTGAAACTACAGCGGCATGCCGCCGAGGTGTTCGTCCACCACGCGATCGCCGACTACGCCGTGCGTATGGTGCTGGCGACCCGGTCCCCCACCGAATTCGGGATGCCCGAGCTTACCGGCCACCTGGCCTACGGCGCGTCGCCGCGCGCCTCGCTCGGTCTGGTCGCGGCGGCCCGGGCGCTGGCACTGCTGCGCGGCCGGGACTACGTGGTGCCCGACGATGTCGCCGCGGTGGCCCTCGACATCCTGCCGCACCGGCTGGTGCTCTCCTACGAGGCGCTGGCGGAAGGGCTGTCCACGGACGCCATCGCCGAGCGCGTTCTCCAGGGCACCCCACCGCCGCAGGTCGCGCCACGCCAGCACGGCTACTCCGGGCGCTGGACCACGAACCCGCACGGCTTTCCCGAGTACCACAACCAGGGGACAACCGCGTGAGCGCCCACCGCGCCTCCGCTGGGGCCTACGGCTCCTCCCCCGCATCGGGAACGGGTGGCCAGCTCGCCGCGGATCCGTCGATCGAACGCGCCCTGCGTCGGCTGGAACTGACCGTCACCCGGCGCCTGGACGGGCTGCTGCTCGGTGATTACCTGGGCCTGGTACCCGGATCCGGAACCGAAAAAGCCGAAAGCCGCACCTACCACGTCGGCGACGACGTCCGGCGGATGGACTGGGCGGTCACCGCCCGTACCACCGTCCCGCACGTACACGACCTCATCGCCGACCGCGAGCTGGAGACCTGGGTGCTCGTCGACCTCAGCGCCAGCCTGGAGTTCGGCAGCGTGGCCTGGGAAAAACGCGACCTCGCGATCGCCGCCGTCGCCGCGGTCGGCTACCTGACCGCACGCGGCGGCAACCGGCTGGGAGCGTATGTGCTCTCCGGTACCGGCCCGCGTGTACTACCCGCCCGTACCGGTCGCAACAACCTGCGAGCGCTGCTACGGACCTTGCTGGCAACACCGCGTACCGCGCTGGACCGCCCGGCCAGCGCGCCGGACGTCTCCGCGGCGACCGATCTGGCCGCGGCCGTGAACGGACTGCGCAATCCGCCCCGGCGCCGCGGCCTGACTGTCGTGATCTCGGACTTCCTGTCGACGGACATGTCGTGGGAACGGCCACTGCGCGCGCTCGCCGGACGCCATCAGGTACTTGCCGTCGAGATAGTCGATCCGCGCGAGCTTGAGCTCCCGCGGGTCGGGCTGCTCACCGTCATGGACCCGGAGACCGGCGCGATGCTGGAGGTACCGACCTCGTCCCGCCGGCTGCGCGAATCCTACGCCCGCGCCGCCGCGGCGCACCGCCGCGAGACCGACGCCGCGCTTCGCCGGGCCGGCGCCGCCCACCTCGTCCTGCGGACCGACACCGACTGGCTCGCCGACATCGTCCGCTTCGTCCTGGCCACCCGCCGCAGCCGCGGCGCGGGCAGGCGTCCGCCGGTCACGGCCCGGCCGGCTGGGCCGGCACAATGACCTTCCTCGCCGGCCACTGGCTGTGGCTGCTGCTGGTGGTCAGCGCGCTGGCTGTCGCCTACATCGTGCTGGCGCTGCGCCGGAAGGTCTACGCGGCCCGGTTCGCCAGCGCCGGGCTGCTCGCGTCGGTGCTGCCCCGGCGCCCGCAGTGGTGGCGCCGGCATGTCCCGGCCACCGTCCTGTTGCTCACGCTGGCCACCATGGTGTTCGCCCTCGCGCGGCCGGCAAGGGCGGATCGGGTGCCCCGCGAACGCGCGACAATCATGCTGGCGATCGACGTCTCGAATTCGATGGCAGCGACGGATATCCCTCCCAACCGGCTCGAGTCGGCCAAACAGGGCGCCGAGGCGTTCGTCAATCAACTACCACCGCGGATCAACCTCGGCCTGGTGTCGTTCGCCGGCTCGGCGGCGGTTCTCGTCCCGCCGACCACGGACCGCGAAACGGTCCGCTCCAGCATTCACAGCCTGCAGCTGGGTCCGTCCACCGCGATCGGCGAGGGTATCTTCGCCAGCCTGCAGGCCATCACCGTGCTGGGGGACCAGGTCACCGCGGACGGCCAGACGCCACCACCGGCGGCCATCGTGCTGCTCTCCGACGGGGAGACCCAGCGGGGACGCCCGAATTCCGAGGCCAGCCAGGCCGCTGTGAGCGTCCGGGTGCCGGTGGACACGATTGCCTACGGCACCCCGGACGGTACCCTCGACGTCGGCGGCCAACAGCTCCCCGTCCCGGTCAACGAGGCGGCATTGCGCGAGATCGCACGAATGACCGGGGGCTCCTACCACCGGGCCACGTCCGGCGACGAACTGCGGTCGGTGTATAAAAAGCTGGGCAGCTCCATCGGATACCGTACCGAGTTCCATGAAATTACCATGTGGTTTGTGGGGCTGTCGCTGTGTCTCGGCCTGACCGCCACGGCACTGTCGCTGGCCTTCTCGTCCCGAATCCCCTGAAAGGCTCCGGTGGCAGGGCGTTCGATCAGGAAGCGGCGTCCGGCTGGATGGAGCGCGAGGCGACGGAGGGAATCACCGGAGGTGCTGGGTGGCGGGCGACGAGCCGGGATATTCCCGCATCGCGCGGCGATGGATGGGCAGCGATGACGCGAAGTGCGCACCCCCAGCCCCGCGATCCTGCGTCCCCTGTTGCCGGCCGCTCTGACCCACCGAATCCCCTGGCTGGGAAGAAGCACTGTGCGTATATGTGAGCTGACCGCCGCGGGGATCACCGCGCCCGAGCTGCGGCGTTCCTACCTGGCATGCCGCCAGCTCAACGCCGCCCATGGCCGCACATACTTTCTGGCGACCCTGTTACTACCCGTCTGGAAACGGCCATACGTCCACGCGCTCTACGGATTCGCGCGGTATGCCGACGAGATCGTTGACGATCTTGACTCCATGCTCCCCGACGCCGAACGGGCGGTCTGGCTGCGCGGCTGGGGTGAGGAGTTCCTGGCTTACGCACGGTCGTGCCCAGCCGCGACCGGCACGACCGGCACGACCGGCACGACCGGCACGACGTCCGTGCTACCGGCGGTTGTCGACACGATCCGGCGGTGGAACATCCCGCTTGAGCACTTCGAGGCCTTCCTGCGATCCATGGCGATGGACCTCACGATGACCTCCTACCCGACCTGGGACGATCTGATGGTCTACGTCCACGGCTCGGCCGTGGCGATCGGCCTGCAGATGGTGCACGTCCTGGAAGCCAACGGCGCCGCGGCCCTGCCCTACGCCCGCGATCTGGGTACGGCCTTCCAGCTCGCGAACTTCATCCGGGACGTCGGCGAGGACCTGCGCCGCGGCCGGATCTACCTTCCCCGGGAGTCGCTGGATCTGTTCGGTGTGACGCCCGAGCACCTCGGCGCGGGCGTGGTGGATGGCCCGGTCCGCCGGCTGCTCGCGTTCGAGATCAGCCGTGCCCGGGAACTGTTCCGCGCGGCAAAGCCCGGCATCCGGCTGCTGCACCCGACATCACGCGACTGCGTCCACACCGCGTTCCAGCTTTATCAGGGCATTCTGGATGAAGTGGAACGCGCCGACTACCAGGTCCTGGACAGGCGGGTGGCCGTCGGGCTCGGCCGGCGGGTCGCTGTCGCCGGCCCCGGCCTCGTCCGTGCCGCCCGCGTCCGCCGCGCCACCCGCGTAACCCCGCCTGCGATCTGATGATTACGAGTGCCCGGCAACAGGGGAATGGATCAAGGAAGGGAGCTGGGGTGCGGGAGTCGCCCCGTGTTGGGCGTCGACCGGCAAGCCGGGGTACCCGCGCGTCGCGCGGCAATGGCTGGGCAGCGATGGACGGGGAGCGATGATGCGAGGCGCCGCCCGGGCGGCGCGAGCCGGACAGTCCTGTTGCCGGGCGCTCTAACTCGAGCAGGGACGCGGCCTCAGCGGCGGCTCGTCAGAATATATGAGACCAGAGCGATACACCTCATATGGAACGTCATTATTCGTCTGAAATACCCGCTTAAGGTCCGCGGCACACATGATTGCAATGTGCCGAGTGCGGGCAATCCCATTCTGGTCGAATGCAAGAATGCCACTGATCCCTTCATACTGATGAAGGTCGACAGACTGGCGAATCTGACTGTACACCATTTTCGGATTGATTTGCGCTGAATCCCACGAATGATCAATACCAACAGCTGGCCGACGGCTTGCGATATCGGTGACTGAACGCAACAAGAGGCGGGCCGCATCGTAGCCGAGGCCAACCCATTCCTGGATTGGCTTGCTTCCATCACAGAAGCCCAGCGCGTCACGGATATCATTGAGAAAGTTTATGCGTTCAGGCTGATGGGCATTTTTTAGCTGCTCGCAGAAGCCGAGCTGCCCATGGGATATATAAGCCACCGGAAGCGTGGTCGGAGCAACAGCCCGCATTTCGGCATTAGCGATGTAACGACTCACCGATCCGTCGGCCAACAGGGTCGGGAGCCTACCGCCGCAGTCGGTGTACACCCGGGAAACAAATGCGGGAAATTCGGTGTATCGGCCACCAAAGAAGACTATTCCGCCGAACTTGTCAGAACAGATGTCACTGACATCTGTTCCGCTGGGCCAGAATTTTTCACTGTAATGATCTACAAACTCAGCATGTAGATCATTACGAAGAGTGTTGACATACAGGTCTTCGTCGCCACCGATGCGCACCTTGGTGCCATAGGTGTAGAAGTTGATGATCGAATCGCGATGCAGTATCTGGCTGACATAGGAATGGATCATACCTACCTCCTCCCTGTTGGACGGCGAGAGCTGCAGGTAGAGATTGGAGGCGCCGGCGATGCCATCGGCCGAGGTGGTCAGCGTGAGAGTCGGCAGCCCGACCGCGTCAAGCGACTGGAGCATGTCCTGGGTTTTTGTCCGGCTATCCAGCTGAGCTACTGCCGCGATCACTGTCGGGTCGTCATGTACCAGCCGGGCCAGCATCGGTACAAGTTTGTCAGCATGGCGTGTTTCGTCGCCGACGTTACCCACAATCACTCGTAGATATGGACTGGCCGGATTGTTATCGGCCTCATGCATAGCTCGGTACTGAGCTGCCGCTACACCTTCCAGTCCTTCCCGCTCAGCATCAAAGACTTCGTCACCAAGACGGGAGTCAGTCCTGGTGAACGCGGCAAGATAGACCAGTGTCACCAACGGCCGGTTGCGCTTGACCTGGTGGGCACTGGCAGCTTCCCGATTTTGCGCGAAAATTTTCTTCTGTACGCCTGTCAATCGTTCATCTGGTCCAAAGGCCTGTCGATCGGAGCCACTGTAACCGATGCACTGCCGATCGATATAAATAACCCGCAGCGTATCGCCACGATGAAGAGGAAGCGTCGCGCATCCAGGGTGTATCTGACCTACTATCCAAATCACGAAAGTGCTTATGAGTAAGAGTACAACCACGGCTGGCATCCAGGGCTGAGCCAGCCACGGCGGACGCGCCGGGATGACTACCGGTAACCTGTCCTTGATGTTCAGATTATTGATACCAGATACCGCTACCGGCAACAGCCACGTATCGGGATGCCCTCGTTTGCCCGCCATGGGCAGCCGGTCATGAACAGTCGAATACGCGGCATCCAGGCCCATCAACGGCACTACTCTGCCATCGGTGACGGCCTCAGCAAGTGGCGTCCCGTTCAGCGGCACATCCACCCCCCTTGTAACGATCAGCAGGGGGTCGGTCCACCCGTCACCGCGCACAGCGGTAACCGCTCGTATGAGTGCGTATCCGGCGTTGTCGGGCGCTACGGCGTCCAGCAGTATCACCGGGTACGCCGTACGCCGCCACGGTCGTAGCCGCCACGGTCGACGCCGATACTGCACCCGCAGATCTTCCAGAAACGCGTCCGTCAGGAGCCGATCGATGGCTTCGGGTTCCTCATCGGCGCGTGGACCGATAGTCAACCGCTCGGCGACCGCCAGGAAGGTCGAGGCTGGCCCAGACGCGAGGTACTGCTGCCTCCTGAACCAGCGGAACTCATGCCCTGCCCCGGGAAGTCGTCCGCTGACGAGGAGCCGCAGCGCCACCACCGGCAACACCCTGACAAACAGCGACAGCAGCAGCCCCAACCAGCCGGTAAAACCGTGGTCTAATCCGCCCTCACCCTGGCCTCCCCGCAGCCCGAACTCCCGGCGCAGCCGTCTGGCCAGCTCCCGTTGCCGCTTGGCGACCGGCACGTTGGACAGGTTCTGCGCGGTCAGCCAGTCGACCAGCGTGAAGCAGCGAAAGCGCAGCTGGTCACGGCTGAAACGACCTACCGCCAACTTTTCATGTAACTGGTGGAGTAGCGGCTGCAGCCCACTGACCTGTGTGACGTCGACGTACGTATGCGGCACACGTCGCTTGCCCGACTCGACAAACCGCCCGGCAAGTACCTTCAACGCCGAGTCCGCCGTGCCCGCATCCACCAAACACAGCACCGGTATCCGCCAGTCAGCACGGCCAAACCGGTTGGCATGCCGCGAGCGCGTCACTATGGACTTGACAAGCTGCACCAAGATCGTAAATCCGGCGAAAACCGCCATCATCGTACTGGATTCCTGCTCGTCAGTACTGCTCACTTTGCTCCCCCCGCTGGTCTCGGCATCCGTGGACCCGACAATCAATCGCGCCCTCAATCATGCCCCAGATATAAGCTGCCTGGTTGCTACCGGCCTTCATTCAAGGCACTGACAGGACGTGGTCAATGTGCCCTGTGACCCTGCGGGCTACCAGAAACCGGTCTGGCCCTGTGAGCTGGGGTGACATGCCAGCGCGGCTGCCCGCACGACGGTCAGCCACTGACCGGCAGGCTAACGAAGGACAGCCCTCAAGACCCCGTCCGCCCGCATCGGACGAGAACCACCAGCGTCAGTCACCCCGACGAAAAACTCGGCGTCGCCCGAACGCGACAGCGCCTGTTGAGTCATCCCGTCCCCCGATCGCGGACCACACCAGAACCATCACTGCCGGTGATTCAACCATAGCCCAGCGAGCCCGACATCAGAGACAGCACCGCTCGGGCGCCCCCTCCTCCGGGACTCCTCGGGTCGGAGGAGAGGGTCCGGCAGGGCCGGTGGCACGCGGTCGAAGCGCGGCCGTGGAAGGTTCGAGGCGGCCGTCCCAGCGGAGCGAAGCAGATCGTGCCGCGATCCCGGCCAGCGCCAGCCGCGCGGCGTTCGCGGTAAAAGACCCTGAAGGTAGATGGACGAGCGAGTTGCCGACCACGACAGCGCATCCAGGCTAAAATGGGCGGTGTTGGGCGGTGTCCGGTTCGCGCCCGATGCAGGATCACTCTTCAGTTAGGCATCCAGCCCCTCTGAAACCGGGAAACAGGCGGGGGTTCGGGACTGGTGCCGGGCTGGAGTGTCCTGTGGCGCCAGAGGTGCTCATCCCCCTCGTGTCGGGTTCGATCTCGACGGTCCTTGGCTCAATCGCCATAATGATCATGTACCTCTCCAGGCAGCGGACCGAACGGATCAAACACTCTCAATTAATTGATCTTGAATGAGAACGTCTTTGGCTCACCTTGGCTGCCTTCGAGCGCGGCACGACCGCTGGACAATCTGCAGATCTTGTTGGCCTGACGCTAGCGCTCCGTGGCGGGGACGACTCAGCCCGAAACAGCCCGGACGACATCGATAGCGGCGGATCAAGGCCGTCGATGCTGGGCAGTCAATCTCCATCAGGCGCTCCTTCCCCTCCTCCCTCTCCTCCCGCCTGCGCCGGCCGCAGGTAGGCCGATAGTCGCGGGAAAGTCGGTAACGGCGTTCGCAAGTGAGCGCAGCTGAACCGGATCGGTTGTCGTCGGCCGCCGCCACCGAATCAGCTGAACGGGCGGCTGTCGACAGGCTGCACCGCGTCGCTCATCGGCGTGGGTGGAGGCGACGCCGGCCAACCCGCACCGCACCCGGTCGTGCCGCACCCCGGTCGCGCCTCGGCTGGGTGACGTCCTAGGATTCGGTCGGGATATTGACGAGTCATATCCGTCAGGGGGGAGTTACCCGATGTTTCGGGTTCCGGTGGGTCCGACCCATGCCGACGGCGGGCCGAGCGGTCCGCCCGTAAGCGTGGTGATACCCGCGCACAACGAGCAGGCGGTCATCGGTCGCTGCCTGACGGCGCTGCGTGCCGGGGTACCCACGGACGCCCTGGACATCGTCGTGGTGTGCAACGGGTGCACGGACGGCACGGCGGAGATCGCCCGAACCGCCGGGGTACGGGTGGTGGAGACGCCGCGTCCCAGCAAGGCCGGGGCACTCAACCTCGGTGACGCGGCAGTGGCCTCGTTCCCCCGCTTCTACGTGGACGCGGACGTGGTCGTGCGCGGCGACGTCCTGCTGGAAACCGCGGACCTGCTCCGCACGGACGCCGCGATGGCCGCGGCTCCCCGGCTGGCCGTCGACCTGACCGGAGTCAGCTGGCCGGTGCGCAGCTTCTACCGGCTGTGGATGCGCCAGCCGTTCGTCGGCGACAGCCACGTCGGCTCCGGCGTGGTGGGCCTGAACGAGGCCGGACGGGGACGCTTCGAGCGCTTCCCCGAGATCATCGCCGACGACCTCTTCCTTTACACCCTGTTCAGTGCCGACGAGCGACGGGCCGCCCGCCCCGGCCTGGACTTCACCATCTTCCCGGCCCGGACGGTACGCGCCCACCTGCACCGCCTCGTCCGCGTCTATGCCGGCAACCGCCAGCTGGGCCAGACGGAGGCGAAACCGGAGACCGCCGCCAACGGCCGCAGCGGCTGGGCCCGGGTGGTAAAGGAAGATCCACGCAGAGCGGTCGACATACCCTGCTATGTCGGTATGGTGGTGCTGGCCCAGCTGCTGGCCCGCCGCAAGCTACG
The DNA here is from genome assembly GCF_917627345.1 of Protofrankia sp. CiP3. Taxonomy (NCBI): domain Bacteria; kingdom Bacillati; phylum Actinomycetota; class Actinomycetes; order Frankiales; family Frankiaceae; genus Protofrankia; species Protofrankia sp. CiP3. The sequence goes on from NZ_CAKJTM010000002.1 coordinate 84,985, forward strand.
TCGGGGGGACCTCAGAACATGGGAACGCGACAACACCAGCCGGACCACCAGCGCGGGGGCGGCCTGACCAGGTCGTTACGGGCGGTTCGCTCGCTGCTCGACCCGCTGGCCTACGCACACATCCTCCGGATCGCACACTTCTACGGCTACTCGCACGTGCGGCCGCGCCGCCTGATGACCGTGGGGCCCGGGGTGCGCCTGGCACCGAACGTCTCCATCCGCAACGGCGAGCGCATCACGATCGGTGCCGGCGCCGAGATCGGCGAACGCTGCTACCTGTGGGCCGGTGACTCGACCGGCCGTATCGACATCGGTGCGCACGCGCTGTTCGCTCCCGAGGTCTTCGTGACCGCGTCCAACTACCGGACGCCGCCCGGTGTGCCCGTCATGCACCAGGACAAGGACGAACGCGACATCCGGATCGGCGCGAACGTCTGGCTGGGCGCCCGGGTGGTCGTCGTCGCGGGTGTCACGATCGGCGACGGCTGCATCGTCGGTGCCAACTCGGTGGTGACCACGTCGCTACCGCCGGATGCCATCGCTGTCGGCGCGCCAGCCCGGGTCGTCGGCCACCGCGGCGGCTCGCCCGACGCGACGCCGGCCAGCGCGACGCCGACCGACGACAAGCCCACCGGTACTCCGAGCAGCAACGGACGGGGGACAGCGTGGCCGTCGACGTCTCAATCCTGATCATTTCTTACAACACCCGCGTGCTCACCGCGGCCTGCCTGGACTCGCTGCACGCGGCACCGGGCACCGTGAGCACCGAGGTGCTCGTCGTCGACAACGCCTCCAGCGACGACACCGTCGCCGTGCTCAAGGAGCGCTACCCGTGGGTGCGGCTGATCGAACAGCCGACCAACCTCGGCTTCGCCCGCGCGGTCAACATCGCGGCGAGCGCCGCCACCGGCCGCTACGTGCTGCTCCTCAACTCCGATACGGTCGTTATCGACGACGCGGTGGGCCGCCTCGTCGCCTTCGCCGAGAAGCATCCACATCACGGCGTGTACGGGGGACGCACGCTGGCCCCCGACCGGGCTCTCGACCCCAGCTCCTGTTGGGGCGCGCCGACGCTGTGGAGCCACCTGTGCTTCGGCCTCGGCCTGACCACCGCGCGGCGCGGCTCCCGGCTGTTCGACCCTGAGGCACTCGGCGGATGGCAGCGCGACAATGTCGCCTCCGTCGGGGTGGTGACCGGCTGTCTGCTGCTGGTGCGCCGGGACCGGTTCACCCAGCTCGGCGGGCTCGACCCGCGGTACTTCATGTACGGCGAGGACGTCGACTTCTCCCTTCGGGCCCGGGCCGCCGGCTACGACCCGGTGATCACGCCGGAAGCGACCGTGGTCCACCACAGCGGCGCGTCGTCGTCCCGGCACGCGGACAAGACGATCCTCACGCTGACCGGCAAGACCACCCTCGCCCGGACCCATCGCACCGGTTGGCAGCGCACCTTCTGCCTGGCGATGCTCGCGCTGGGCGTGGCGCTGCGGGCCGGCCTCGGCGTGGCCGCCGCCCGCACCCGCGGTACCACCGGCAACCAGGGCAGCTGGCGGGCGGTCTGGCAGGCCCGCGCACGCTGGTGGCCCGGCTACCCTCCCTATCCGGCGGACGCCCCAGGCCACCTGACCACCGAGGACTCGCCTGCCGGGCTCCCCGGTGCCATGGAACAAACCGGCAGCTCAGCACAGGCTGACACGGCAGAACCGACCGACACTGTGGCAGCCGCGCCGGCCAGAGCCACCGAGCCAACTGGGTGACGCGGGCCGATGGGTGGTGGCCGGCCGAGACCCGGCCGCCACCCATCGATGCGGTAGGCACAGGGGTAGCACAATGGGTAGCATCAAAAGCATGAAGATCACTGTTAGTCTGCCGGACGACGATGTGCGCTTCATCGACGAGTTCAGTGCCGCAAGCAGCATCCCGTCACGGTCCGCGGTAATCCACCAGGCTGTTGGCCTGCTGCGGGCGGCCAGCATCGAAACCGCCTACACCGCGGCCTGGGACGAGTGGGCCGCCACCAGTGACGCCGAGCTCTGGGATGCCACCACGGCGGACGGGCTCGCCGATGCGTCGCGGTGACATCTGCTGGGTCAGCCTGGAACCAGCCCGGGGAGCGGAAGCGAACAAAGACCCGCCCCGCGGTGATCGTGAGTAATGACGCCGCCAACCGCGCGGCCGGGCGTGCCGGGCGTGGTGTGGTCACCGTCGTACCCATCACGTCCAGCACCGACCGGGTGTTCCCGTTCCAGGTCCTGCTCAAAGCCGCTGAGTGCGGGCTCGCGGTCGACTCAAAAGCTCAAGCCGAGCAGGTACGAGCGGTAGCCGCGGACCGGCTCGGCAACCGGATCGCAGAGGTCCCGCCCGCGACGATGGCCGCGCTGGACAACGCCTTGCGGCTGCACCTCGCGCTCTAGCCAGCCGCGCTTCTGATGCAACCCGAACTTCTGGAAGGTGGGCGGTCGATCACGCACAGCGACGACGGCCGCTGACCGGCCACACCGGCTGGGTGACCTCGGTGGCCTTCGCCCCGGACGGCAACACCCTGGCCAGCGGCGGCACCGACAATACAGTGCGGCTCTGGCAGGTGCGCTGACCACGGTCACCGACGTTCCAGCCGACGCCCCCAGAAGACCCACCAGGACAGTGTCTGGGTGACCAGTGCGAACCCGAAGAGAAGATCCTCGACCGGCGCATACGCGAACCTGCGGCCGATGATCGCATTCGGGTCGTACGTGACAATCGCCAAGCCGGTCAGGACACCGTTCGTCATCAACTGAAAGACGACGATGACGGCATAGGCAACCCAGAAGGCTCTGCGGGCAAGCACTCTGGTCCGCAGCACCACGAAGTCGATCAGCACGGTGGCGGCAACGCCGACGACGGCGAGAAAGGTATAGCTCACCGCTCCTCACCCAGCACCCCGTCGTCCCCCGCCGGCTCGTCTCCCGCTGGCTCGTCTCCCGCCGGCCAGCCCGTGACCGCGCGGACGGCCTCCAGCGTCAGCACCGCGCAGACCGGCACCACCAGGAAGAACAGCAGCTCCTCCAGAGGGAGACAGCCGGCCAGCAGTACCCCGGTCAACTGGCCGCGGTCATAGCCCCAGTGCCGGCGAGAGATCGCGTAGAAGTCCCAGCCAGCGAACACGGCGACCACCGGCAGCAACGTCAGCACCAGCCGCAGTGGACGCGCGTACACCCGTGTACGCAGGAACAGCTCCAACGGCGCCGTACCGACGAGGCAGGCCGCCAGGACGGCGAGGTAGCTCAGGTGCCGCACCGCGCTTGTCGGGTGAGTCAGGCCGCGCGGAGCCGGCCGCTCAAGGCCGCTGCGGCGGCACCCGGATCGGCGGCCTCGGTGATGCCCCGGACGACGACGACCCGCCGTGCGCCGGTGTCAAGGACCTCGTCGAGGGTTGTCCCGTCCACCCCGCCGGTGACGAACCACGGCTTGGCTCCGAGCACGAACGGTGGAGCGAGCCGGGCGGCCAGACGTGGTAGCTCCAGCCCGACCGGGGCCCGCCCTTGTTTGGTGGGGGTCGCCCGCACCGGCCCGACACAGAAGTAGTCCACGTCGGGATCCTCTATCGCGGCAGTGAGCTGATCAATATCGTGCGTGGACTGCCCGATCAACACGTCCGGACCGAGCAGCTGACGGGCAAGCCGGGGCGGGATATCGCACTGCCCCACGTGCAGCACGTCCACCCCGGTGAAGGCGGCGAGATCGGCCCGATCGTTGGCGCTCACCAGCGCGCCACGCCCCTGGGCGATCTCCCGCGTCACGGCAAGCCCAGCGGCCTCGGGCTGCCACTCCAGACCCTTTTCACGCAGCTGGACGACGTCCACCCCAGCGGCGAGGACATCGTCGAGAAACTCGGGAAACGCCGGCCGGAGCCCGGTACACAGGTAGAGCCGGGCATCGGCAAGCCGCACCAGCCGCGCCTCGGCCGTACGAGATACCAGCGCATCAGAATCCCGCACCATACCCATGACCTTACGTGCGACGCACCCGGCGGCACAGCATACCGGCCGCGATCGGGCCTGCCCAGTTCGTTCTCATTCTCGCGGATCAACAGCCGCATCGGCCGACGTCGACCAGCGGCGACCGGATGGTCCCTAAAAGGGCCTTAAAAGGCCAGTGCCTGAGCCCGGCGTTTGACTTCCCGGCCGCGGTTCTCCGTCAGCGCCCGCACCGGGGTACCGGGCAGGGTCGGGTCGTCCCGGAAGAGCCAGCCCATCGACTCCTCGTCGGAAAACCCCGCGTCCGCCAGCACTGTCAGCAGGCCGGGCAGACCTTTGATGACCGCTCCGTCGACGATGAAATCGGCAGGCACCCGTAGGACACCCTCGGAGCGTACGGCCAGCAGCTTGCGGTCTCGCACCATCTGACGCACCCGCGTGATGGGCACCCCGAGCCGGTCAGCGACATCGGGCAGGGTCAGCCAGTCCACGGTCAAAGTAAACACCGGGCAACAGCTCTTGGTCACGCCGGGGGGATGGGAGCCGCGCCGACGGCCGCCGATCGGGTGGCCGCCTCCATCACGGCCACCACCCGCCGGGCCGTCTCCACCAGGTATGGCATCGGCCAGCCCGACACCAGGCGGTCTGCCAGCTCGCTGTGGAAAACCGAGGGGGCGGGCGGCGGAAACGCCAGCCGGGTCCGGCTCCCGTCCCCGGTGACCAGGTTCAGCGGGCCGGGAAAAGCGTCAAGCGCCCGCTCGGAATGCCGCCCGGACCGGGCGCTGGGCCCCGCCGGCTCCGCCGTGACCTCGCTGATAATCGAAGCCGTACTACCGACGACGTGGAACCTTGGCAACGCCACCGCGGCGAGGTCGGAAATCGTGACCTGAGCTTCGGCGCCATCCGCGAAGTGGAGCAGGACCCGGGTGTGGTCAGCGTTGCTGACGTGGTGCCAGACCCGCTTGTGCGTGGTTGCCGACACCCACTCGACAGGTTCGGTAAGCAGATCGAGGACCCAGTCCAGATGGGCGAAGCCACGGTCGTAGATGACACCCCCGCTCACCCTGGTGTCGTCATGCCAGGTACCCGCGGGACGCGCGAATGCGCCCTGGAAGGTCTCCAGCCACAGCACGTCGCCGACCGCGCCAGACCGCACCGCGGCCCGCAGCGCCCGGTAACCGGGGTCGTCATGCTGGTCGGCGTGCACGGCCAGGACGAGCCCCCGCTCGGCCGCGGCGGAGATGAGATCATCAGCTTCCTGGGTGGACAGGCAGAACGGCTCCTCGACCACGACGTGCTTCCCGGCCTCCAGCGCCCGCATGGCCCACTCGGCGTGGGTATGCGTCGGTGTGGCGACAATGACGAGGCCCACGTCAGTATCACCCACCAGCTCGGCTGGATTGGCGATCCGGCGGGCACCGCGATCGCCACCACGAGCCGGCGGGCGGGATCCCCCGTCACAGACCGCGGCCATCTCCAGGCCTTCGGTCGCCTCGACGGCCAGGTGATGGATGGCGGCGGAGTCGGCCGTACCGAGCAGCCCCACCCGTACCGGCGGCGCGTCCAGGACCCCCAGGGCATGGCGCAGCCACCGTCCGATCAGTCGGTGGTAGGCCGGATCAGCCAGCGTGCGGTCGCTCGAGCCGACCGTGAACATGCCGAGCCCTGTCGACGGGCGCCAGGTGCACACCGGATGGTCCGCGAGCTCGTGGCGAACCATCAGCAGCTGCTGCACGTCATCGGCGATCTTGTCGGAAACGACCCACTGGTCGACCGGGCGGAAGGCGCCGATCCGTGCGGTGAACTCACCGCCGTCCGGCCCCGGGATCAGCCGGAGCTCGTGGACCGGCGTCACTCTCCCGGGCAGCAGCCCCAGCGCCTCGACCAGCGGGCTGTCCGGTGGCAGTGAGCGCAGCGTGGGACCGGCGAGCAACACGGGGACGGACTGCCGCGCACGGTCCAGCACGTCCTGCTCGACACCGTCGAGGGGACGGTCAATGAGCACGAGCAGCGCGTCCGCGGATCGTGCGGACGTGGGCCCAAGCCCGGCACCCCGCAGGTGGTCGCCGAGAACGCTCGCGCCGGGCAGGTTCGAGACCAGGTGAATGCGGGGCACCCAGGCACTGTAGTAATCGTCTCACCAGCATCCCGACAGGGGGCTGCCCGGAAACAGCGGCGACTCATGACCATTCAGCCCAACAGCGCGGCTCAGCCCAACGGCACCGACACGTCCGCGAACCCGGCCGGATCGATCGGCACGCCGGCCAGCATCATGCGCCGGCCACGCACGGCGTCAGCTGGGCGGCCGACCGCGACCACCCCCGTCAGCTGGCCGGCATCGTCGAACCAGCCGGCCGACCAGCCCTTGGGCTGGCTCGGGTCACCCCGCCAGACCGGCTTCGTGCCGGCCGGGCGGCGGCCCACAAACTGGATCATGCGCCCGAACTGCTCCGACCAGAAGTAGGGCACCGGGTCGTAGACCGGGGCGTCCGCCAGTGGTGAGCCCGCGGCCGCGCACAGCAGGGTGGCTGCGGCGACAACGGGTGACTGCTGGGCGCAGTCCCAGTGTTCGACCCGCATCCGTGCCGAGTAGCGCCGTGACCACCACGCGGCGCTGTCACCCACACAGACGACCGGTGTGGACCACGCGGCGGCAAGGTGCTCATCCACGACGACCCCGCGGTCGAGCGCGATCCCGCAGCCGGCGAGCCAGCCGGTGGCCGGCCGCACCCCGATGCCTACCACGATCTCGTCGGCGGGCAGCCGCTCCCCGCCGACGAGATCAAGCCCGTCCGGCTGGACGGCACGCACCGATGTGCCCAGCCGTAACGCCACGCCGGCCTGGGCATACCAGTCGATCATACGGGCGCCGACCGCCTCCCCCAGTGCCTGCGCCAGCGGGACGCTCGCGGCCTCGACGACGGTCACCGCCGCCCCCGCGGCCGCGGCGGTCGTCGCCACCTCCGCGCCGATCCAGCCCGCTCCGACCACCGCCAGCCGAAGACCGGGACGCAGGACGGCCCGTAACGCGCGAGCGTCGTCGATGGTGCGCAGGACGCGCTGCGGCCCGTCCCCGGGTAACCGCACCGGGTCGGCTCCGGTGGCGATGACCAGCCCGTCGCAATCAAGCGGACCGCGATCGGTCTCGACGCTCCCCGGCCGCAGTCCGGTAGCGCGCCGGCCGAGCAGCAGCTCGGCATCGACCTGGCCAAGGGGCAACGCGGTGTCGTCGCGACGCCCGGCGAGCACGGCCTTCGACAGCGGCGGCCGGTCGTACGGGACGTGCTCCTCCGCGCCGAGCAGGACCAGCACCCCGGTGTAGCCGGCGGCCCGCAGCTCCTGACAGGTACGCAGCCCCGCGAGCCCCGCGCCCACAACCACGATCCGCTCCATGCCAGCGAGGGTAGCCGGTGGCGACTGCGGCATATCCGCGTTTCACACCCGGCTCTCAGAGCGCGTTTGAGATCGTCATTCCGGCTCGCCGTGCCCAGGCGCCCCCTGGCTGCGTTGTCAGCCAAACCGATACAACTCATCCGGTATCGCTTCGGCCTCCCGCCTTGCCAGGGGGCGCCTGGACACGGCTCACTGATCGAAAGCCCGATCTCAACCACGCTCTTACGACCGGATGCCCGCGGTGGCAGCGCTCGATCGTAAGCTGTGCGATATGGACGCGACCGTCGCAGACCCCGTCATCGGACGGTTACTGGACGGGCGCTACACCGCGCAGGAACGCATTGCCGTAGGCGGGATGGCGACGGTCTACGTCGCTCACGACAACCGGCTTGACCGGCTGGTCGCTCTCAAGGTCATGCATCCGGCCCTCGCCCACGACCAGGACTTCGTCCGGCGCTTCCACCAGGAGGCAACCGCCGCGGCCCGGCTGAACACTCCGCGCGCGGTCTCCATCCTCGACCAGGGCAGTGATCACGGCCCCCACGGGAATGTGACCTACCTGGTGATGGAGCTTGTGCGGGGCCAGACCCTGCGCCAGTATATCGGCAGCTGCGGCCGGCTGTCCCCGACCGATGCCGTCGAGATCATCGAGCCGGTCCTCGAAGCTCTCACCGCGGCTCATGAGGCCGGGATCATACATCGCGACATCAAGCCGGAGAACATCCTCCTGGGCAACGACGGCCAGGTGAAGGTCGCGGACTTCGGGCTCGCCCGGCCCCTCAACCAGTCAACCTACGCCATGACACAAGGTGTGGTGATGGGGACGGTCGGCTATCTGGCGCCGGAACAGGTCAGCGACGGATCGGCCGACACCCGCAGTGACATCTACGCCGCCGGGGTCGTGCTCTACGAGATGCTGACCGGGCAGTTGCCCCACACCGGCAGCACCCCGATGTCAGTGGCTTACCAGGCGGTCCACGGCGAGGTTCCCGCGCCATCCACCGTCGTGCCGGGCATCCCCGCCGCGCTGGACACGCTCGTGCTGCGCGCCACGGCACGCGACCCGAACCAACGGCCACCCGACGGCGGCGCCATGTTGGACGAGCTACGCCAGCTCGCGGCGTACCTGCCAGAGCCCGGTCAGGACTCCGGCCAACCCGCCGATCACGCCGGCGGTGCCCACTGGGGGCTGCCGGCAGCCAGCCGGTCGCGAGCAACCACCGGCTACGAACTGGCTGGCGGGGAACCGCACGGTCTCGAGCCGCGCTATCGGCCACAGCCGCGTTGGTCGCGCGGCCGGCTCGCCGCGATAGCGATCGTCTCCCTCATCGCCCTGCTCGGGGGGCTTGCGGTGATGAAGCTGCTGGCCGGGCCGGGCACGGTGCGGGTTCCCCCGCTGGTCGGTCTCGACCGGGCCACGGCCGAACGCCGGCTCACCGACGCCGGGCTGCTCGCGGCCTTCGACGATCCCGCCACCAGCGACACGTTCGCCGAGGGCAAGGTCATGGAGCAGGCTCCGGCCGCTGCCGCCGAGGTGAAGCCCAACAGCACGGTGCGGATACGCCTCAGCCTGGGCAAGGCGAAGGTCCGGGTACCCGACGTCGCCACCCTGACGGTGGCCGAAGCCCAGAGCCGGCTCACTCGTCAGCAGCTCAACGTGGCGGCCGTGTCACGCCAGGAGGCCAGCGACACGATCGCGGCCGGCAACGTGATCAGAACAGACCCGGTCGCGGGCACCGAGCTCGCCCAGAGCACCCAGGTAACGCTGGTCGTCAGCACCGGTCCGGCCACCCTCGTGCTGCCCAACGTCATCCAGCAGACCTTCGAGCAGGCCCGGAACCAGCTCCAGGCCATCGGCCTCAAAGTCACCGCTCAGAACATCAACGACGACACCGTCCCCGTCAACAGCGTCGTACGTACCTCCCCTGATCCAGGACAGCAGGTCAATCGCGGCTCCACGGTCACGTTGTTCGTCTCCCAGGGCCCCGCCGACAACGGGGGCAACGATAACGGCGGGGGTGGCGACGGCCAGCTGGTCCAGGTTCCCGATGTTGTCGGGCTCAGGTACCCGGCCGCCGCCCGGGAACTGCAGCGCGCCGGGCTGAAGGCCGAGCGCGACGGGCTCGGCATCTTCGGTGACACCGTCAAGAGCATGAACCCGCCCGCCGGCAGCACGGTCGACCGGGGCACCAAGGTGACCCTCACAGTGGGATAGCGCGGATGATTATCTGGCGATCGTTCAGAATGGGTGTATCCCCGGGTGTACCGGCCTACCCGGACGAATCACCATGGGCGGCGAGGGCGAGATACGTGCCCACGCGGGGTGTTCCCCGTCACCATGGGACCGGACGGTGTATACGGGTGCCGATCAGCGCCTGGACGGCGCACCGTACAGGGGGAACAGGGGGACGTCCGTGGGAGTGCCACTCACTCGGCGGCGAGCGGAACACTTCGACCGGTTAACGGACGGTCGACAGCCCGCCGTCGGCTCGCGCGACCGCGCCAGGATGGATGTCGTCACCGCGCTGCGAGCGGTTGAACAGGTATCGCCGCGGGAGGAGTTCCGCGCGTCCCTGCGCGCCCTGCTGTGCGCGGAAACCCCGGACATCGCGCTGCTGAGCGGCGAGCTACCGGCCGGGGCGCTTCAGGCTACCGACCTCCCGGCTACCGAGCTACCAGCTACCGAACTCCTGACCAGCGACGGGCGTACTCCCGCGCGCGGCTCCCGCGCGCGGGTCTGCGTCCGCCCGGCCCTGATCGGTGCCCTCGCCACCTCGGTCGTGGTGACGGGCATCGCGGTCAACACCCATCGGGCGCTTCCCGGTGAGCCTTTCTACGGGCTCAAGCTCCGAGTCGAGCAGATCCAGCTCGATCTCACCAACAGCCGGGTGGAAAAAGCCAAGGTCCATCTCGACATTGCCCGGACCAGGCTCGGGGAGATCCGCACCATCATGGACGACGGTCTGCTCCCGAGGAGGACCACCGAGGTTCGCGCTCTCCTCACGGCCTGGCGCAACGAGGCGTCGGCCGGTGGGGAGGTGCTGGTCGCCGAGGCCCGCAACGGCAGCGATGACGCGTTGCGCACGGTCCGGGATTTCACCGCCGACCAGTCCCGAGATCTGCGCGCACTGCTCGACGGTCTGCCCGGCGGTCAGCTGCGCACGATGACCTCCGCAGCCCTTGACTACGTGCATGGTGTGAACGACACCGTCACCGCCGCAATCGCGGCGCCGTCGCGTGGGAGCGCCTCGGAGGCCACTCCCACCCAGACGGACGGTTCACGCACCCGGCAGCCGGCCCGCCAGGACACAGACGGGACACCACCGGTGAGCCCGTCCCCCGCACCGGTCTTGGGCGCAGGTGTCCCGACAACCCCCAGCGCACCGAGCACGGCCACCACCGATGTCCCGGCGGTGAGCCCCACCAGCCCGGCCAGCACCGGACAGCCCGCGAACACCAGCACCGCGACGGCAACCACCACCCCGGCCACCGGGGCATCGCGGACGCCGAGCGCATCACCGACCGAGAGCGATCCCGCTGTCGATCCCGAGGGCATCGTGGCGGGTCTGCTGGGCTCCGCCGGCCCAGGCTGACCCCGCCAGCTCCCGCGATCAGCTCCGCCACGCCCGCTGCTGAATCGACAAAGATGATCTATGTTGCCCCGGTGGAGCTGGCAGGCGCTACCCGGGCGCTGGCAGGCGCCACCCCGGAGGAGCCCTGCTGAAGCATCTCGGCGACGAGGAAGGCCAGCTCCAGGGCTTGGCCGGTGTTGAGACGCGGATCGCATGCGGTCTCGTACCGACCGGCAAGATCGGCCTCACCGATCTGTTCGCCACCACCGAGGCACTCCGTCACGTTGTCACCGGTGAGCTCGATGTGCACGCCGCCAGGATGGGTGCCCAGCGACTTATGGACCTCGAAGAAACCGAACACCTCGTCGAGGACATCGTCGAAGTGCCGGGTCTTCACCCCGTTCACGTCACGGGTGTTGCCGTGCATGGGATCGCACGACCACACCACAGGATGCCCGGCGGAGTTGACCTTCTCGATGATCGCGGGAAGCACCTCGCGGACGCGGCCCGCTCCCATCCGGGTGATGACCGTGAAACGGCCTGGGATGTGCTCAGGGTCAAGCCGATCGACCAACGCGAGGACGTCGTCCGGGGATGCGTTCGGGCCCACCTTGCACCCGATGGGGTTGCCGACCCGGGACATCAGGTCCACATGCGCGCCATCGAGATGACGGGTACGTTCACCGATCCAGAGCATGTGCGCGGAGAGGTCGTAGACCGCGCCGCTCGCCTCCTCTGTCCGGGTCAGCGCCCGCTCGTACTCCAGCAGGAGCGCCTCATGGCTCGTGAACAGCTCGACGCCGTGCAGGCTGGGCGCGCGTTCGGGACTGATGCCGCAGGCCGCCATGAACGACAACGCCCGCTCGATGTCGGTGGCCATGAGCTCGTACCGGCGCCCAGCCGCGGAGTCCCGCACGAACGTCTTGTTCCACTCGTGCACCTTCGACAGATCGGCGAATCCGCCGGTGGCGAAGGAGCGGATGAGGTTCAGCGCGACCGCGCTGGCATGGTAGGCATCCACGAGTCTGCGGGCGTCGGGCCGGCGGGCCGACGCCGTCGCGGCGATGCCGTTGACCGCGTCACCGCGGTAGGACGGCAGCCCCGTGCTCGCCTCGATGTCGGCTGACCGCGGCTTCGCATACTGGCCGGCTATCCGGGCGACCTTCACCACCGGCACGCTCGCGCCGTAGGTAAGCACAACCGCCATCTGCAGCAGCGTTTTCACCTTGTCGCGAATCTTGTCGGCGGTGTTCGCGGCAAAGGTTTCCGCGCAGTCGCCGCCCTGGAGCAAAAACGCCTCGCCGCGGGCGACCGACCCCAGCCGTTCGGTCAGCACCCGAATTTCCGGCGCGGTGACCAACGGCGGGAGGATCGCCAACCGGTCACGGGCCGCCGCCAGTTCCACCGGGTCGGGCCAGCTCGGCTGTTGCTTAGCCGGCAGGGTCCGCCAGACATCCAGTTCGTCCACAGTGTAATAGGCTACGGCGTAAATATTTGATCATGAATCACCACGGCCGTGCCATGCCTCGGTCGTGTCGGCTTCGCCGTGCCCCAGCCGTGTCTCAGCCGAAGAACACCTCCGCCTCGGTGTAGAGCTCCTCGGGGACCAGCTTGAGCTGACGGGTCGCCTCCGTCAGCGGTACCCGGTCGATCCGGGTGCCGTGCAGAGCGACCATCGTGCCCCAGGCGCCGTCGTACACGGCGTCAATGGCATGCAGGCCGAAACGGGTCGCAAGCCAGCGGTCGAACGCCGTTGGTGTACCGCCCCGCTGCACATGGCCGAGTACGGTGGCGCGGGACTCGCGCCCGGTACGGCCACGGATCTCGGTCTCCAGGACGGACGCGATTCCCTGCAGCCGGACATGTCCGAAGGCATCAAGTTCGCCCTCCTTGACCACCAGGCTGCCGGCCACCGGGCTCGCGCCCTCGGCCACCACGATGATCGGCGCATAGTGCGAGGCAAAACGGTGCTCGACGAATGCGCAGACCTTGTCGATGTCGAACGGCCGTTCCGGGATGAGGATGACGTTGGCGCCGGCCGCCATCCCGCTGTGCAGGGCGATCCAGCCGGCATGCCTGCCCATGACCTCGACGATGAGGACCCGGTGGTGGCTCTCGGCGGTGGTGTGCAGCCGGTCGATGGCCTCCATCGCGATGTTCACCGCCGTATCGAACCCGAAGGTGTAATCGGTGGCCGACAGATCGTTGTCGATGGTCTTGGGAACCCCGACAATCGGAATGCCCTCGGCGTGCAGCCGGGCGGCGACGCCGAGGGTGTCCTCGCCCCCGACGGCGACAAGGGCGTCGATCCCCAGGCTGTTGATTGTCTGCCGGATGCGATCCGCCCCGTCAGTCACCTTGTAGGGATTTGTGCGGCTGGAACCGAGAATCGTCCCACCGCGCGGAAGAATCCCCCGGACCGCGGCTACACCGAGCGGCACCGTCGAATTTTCCAGAAGACCGCGCCAGCCGTCCCGGAAACCTACGAAAGAATATCCATAGATATCGACTCCCTTACGGACAACCGCCCGTATGACCGCGTTCAGTCCTGGGCAGTCCCCACCGCCTGTCAGTACGCCGATCCGCACGACCGCACCCCTTTTCGCCGCCTTGACGACCTGCCTTGATGACCTGCATCGAGCCCATCAGGGCGGAGCGTAGTCGTGGCAGAGCGCTCCAGGAACAGAACCGGCATCCGTGGCGCGAAAATCCGGTCGAACAAAAACCAAAAGATCATAGTTCCGCTCGCACGGCCGTCGGCGGCCCCCGGAAGGACCGCCGGAAGAGACGCTCCTATCCGGCGGCTTCCGCGGCTTCCGCGGCCAACGATGACGTGGCTGCCCGCAACGGCGCCAGCACACGCCAACGGGCCAGGTTGTGCCGGGCGTCGGCGAGGGCGTCATGGGCGTCGTGGGGCGGCCGCGGCAGCGATGGCCGGCCGACCTCCTCCCAGAGCTGGCGCAGGTCACGGGTGAACCGGGGGAAAGGACGGGGAAGATCGGTCATTGTGCCGAAAAGCTGGCAAAGCACCACGTGGTCATAAGCTGCGTACCAGGCCCACAGCTCCGGCGGCCCGTCGACACCGAGGAACTCGGCGATGTCCGAACGGATCCGCGACCGCGACCGCCAGCACGGATCAGCCGGCGGCGGAAGTTTGTCCAGCACGTTGCGCCGCACCCACGGCACCGCGAAGGCTGGATCGAACTCGGTGGACACAGCATAGTATTCTCTGGCGCCGTCCTCACTGACGATCCCGATGCTCACCAGATCCAGCCAGTGGTGGCCGGCTTCGGAACGTTCGATGAACTCGGTGTCATAAAGATATCGGGTGCCCACCCGTCCAGTTTGCCTGCCCACGTCAGGGAAAGCGCCGGCTGCCGGCGACAGCCGCCCGTCCACCGCGGCCGCGGCGCATTCTCCACCGCAGACCGCCCAGGACCGACGCCATTCCCACGGCGCCGGCCAGCGGCAGTGCCCACAGCAGCATGCCGTTGGCCCCGCCGCCAGCCTGGCCGTCGCCCGTGCCGCCAGCCCTGCCGGTGGCACGGGCGACGGCTCTGTCCGTCCGCATGGCGCCGTCCACGGCCTGCCCTGCGGCGGGGGGCGCCGTTGGCCGCGCGGCAGCCCCTGGGCAGGGGTCACCGGCCGTCGGCGCCGCCACCGGTGGTTCCCGCCCGGCGGCCGCGGGTTCGACCCTGACGTCCACCCGGGCGGCTCGGGCATCGGTGACCAGGCAGAGCACACCCGCGCCGGGAGCGGACACGACCGTCGCTCCGCTCGCCCGGACCACGTAACCGTCAGGGTAGACGCGCCTGGGAACACGGATCTGGGTCGCGGCCCCACCGCTGAAGGCACCTCCGCCGGCCGGCACCGGTACGTAGGACAGTGTCAGCAGCCGCCCCGACGGACTGTAGGTGAAGCCGACCGGTACACCGGCGACCGCGGCCGGATAGGGCCTGGCGACGGCACCGAGCGTGGTGTCGTTCAGCGGCCGGTCGAAGAACCAGCCGAGCTGGGTCGCGTCGGCGGCCGACACCAGCCGCAGTACGGTCGCGGGATCGCCGGCGGCCCACCCGGCCAGCAGCGTGGCCTCGTCGTTGGTCACGACACTCGCGGCCGCGTCGAATGGGGCGATGCCCTGCCGCCACAGCAGATGGTGGGCATCGGTGTCCCGGACCGCCCCGTTGAGCGCGGGTGAACCGGCCGGGGCAGCGAGCTCGAAGCCGACGAGCCCGGCGACATCGTGGAAACGGCCAGCCACCCGCCGTAGGCCAGCGGCGAATGCCTCATCACCGGCTCGCATCGCGGCGGCGGTCGGCACAATCTGGATCATCACTCGCAGTCCCTGAGCGACAACGGTATCGACGGCCGTGGCAAGCTGCTCAAGCCCGGGATCGGAGCCATCGGCGGCTGCCCGAGCTGGCATGCCAGCGTGGCTGGAGCTACCGGAACTACCAGCGAACGTCCCGTCGGCGTCCATCCGCACGCCGATACTCACCGCGTTGAAGCCCTCGGCCGCCCACTGCCCAACGGTGGCGGTGTCAACGACAGCCCCTGGAGGGACCGAGGGACCGTGCAGGAACAACACGCGGCCTTCAAGATCAACAATAAAGCGGCCCGCGCGCAGCACGGTGCCAGCGGGCGGGCCACCCGCCGCGATCGCGGTCAGCGCCAGGCCCGTCGGTTCCGCGCCGCGCGCGGGCTGAGCCCCGAGCGCCGAGACAACGCCGGCCATCGCCGCTACTGTGGTGACAGTCACGGTCACACCCGTTGTGATCAGCCGTCCCAGGCCGCGCCGCCCCGGCGCGAAGCGCCCGGTCGGCCGGTGTTCGTTCCAGCGCGGCCTCGGCGCCTTGGGGCCCCCCGATGAGTACACGCCAACCATCCTGCCGTGCCCACCGCGCGAGCCGTCAGCCTGCCTGGCGGGTATCCGTCCCGTCCGCGGCGTCGTGGCTGTCGCGGTCCCCGGCAATCCCGCCATGAGCGCCCGCGGCCCGGGACACCGCGGCAGCCTGGCGATCGTGCGTCCGCCCGGCGGGACCTGGGCCCATACCCCCGGCCGCCTCGACCGCGGCCGCACGCGCGGCGGCAATCTCAACCTTGGCACGCTGGGCGTACACGTCGACATACTCCTGGCCTGACAGCACCATAAGCTCGTACATGATCTGGTCGGTCATGGAGCGCAGCACAAAACGATCATCCGCTGTTCCCTCGTACCGGCTGAAGTCGAGGGGACGGCCGATCCGAATACCGACGCGGCGGATGCGGGGAATCACCTTCCCCTGCGGCTGCACCTCGAAAGTACCGATCATCGCGATCGGGATCACTGGGACCTTCGATTCCAGTGCCATCCGAGCGACGCCGATCTTACCACGGTACAGCCGCCCGTCGGGCGACCGGGTGCCCTCCGGATAGATGCCCAACAGTTTGCCGTGCTGCAACACCCTGACCCCGGTTCGTAGCGCCGCGTCACTCGCGGCCCCGCCGCTGCGGTCAATAGGGAGCTGCCCCGCGCCGCTGAAGAACACCCGCTTGAGCCAGCCCTTGATCCCCGGCGCGGTGAAGTAGTCGCTTTTAGCCAGGAAGGTGACCCGGCGCGGCACGACCAGCGGGAGAAAGAAGTGGTCCGCGAAGGACAGATGATTACCCGCGAGGATGGCGGGACCCCGCTCCGGGATGTTTTCCAGCCCCTCCACCCAGGGCCGCCAGAAGAGTCGCAGGAAGGGGGTGAGAAATGCCTTGACGACCCAGTAAAACACGTCAGCTCCCGGTGTGGTCGTCCACCAAATATTCGCCGGACACACCCGCGCACGGTGGCCGGAATAACCCTATGTATCCTCGCTGGTGGCGTCCACCGGCAGGTGTCGAACCATGCCAGCGTGTTGCCGCCGTCACAAACGCCTCGCCGCAGCCACCTCCGCTGCCTCCCACTCGCGGACACCAGCTCGGAGCCCATGCACGGGGCCGCCGGCAACGGGCGCGCCGCCTCGAGCGGCGCACTGAGCATGGCCTGTCTCTCCCGGGCGTGCGAGCATGCTGCAAAACCGGTTTGCGTGACGATGACGGAGAAGCCATCCGCCCCTACGGGGGGCGAGCGGTCCCGCGCATCTGACGAGAGGGCGGAAACCATGGGGAGCGGACCGCGGAGTTCGGTCATACCGGGCGCTGAGCCGTTCGAGCTCGGCGGTGGTGGCACCGGCGTGCTGCTGGTCCACGGATTCACAGGCACACCGCACAGCATGCGCCCATGGGGCGAGTTCCTCGCGGAGGCCGGCCTGACAGTGTGCTGTCCGCTGCTGCCGGGCCACGGCACCCGCTGGCAGGACATGAACGCCACAACCTGGCAGGACTGGTTCGGCGCGGCGGACGACGCGTTCACGCGGCTCCGGCAACGCTGCGAGACTGTTTTCGTCATGGGGCTGTCCATGGGTGGAACGCTGACCTTGCGCCTCGCGGAGGTACACGGCTCAGCTGTGGCCGGCGCGGTCACCGTCAACCCGAGTCTTGGCACCGATCGGAAGATTTCAGTACTCGCCCCGCTGCTCTCTCGCATCATACCGGCTGTGCCGGGGGTGGCCAGCGACATCAAAGCCCGCGGCGAGCGGGAGATCGCCTATCAGCGCGTGCCGCTGCGGGCCTACGTCTCCCTGTCCCACCTGTGGCGGGTGACAGTCGCGGAGCTGGGACGCGTCGTGTGCCCCGTACTGACCTTCCGCAGCCGCGTCGACCACGTCGTCGAGGCCTCGTCCGGGCAGATCCTGCTGGCTGGAGCGGCATCGTGCACCGTCTCCGAACGTGTCCTGGAGGACAGCTATCACGTGGCGACACTGGACAACGATCGCCAAACAATCTTCGAGGAAAGTCTTGAGTTCATCCGTACCCACGCGCTGCCGCAGGCCCAGGCCTCCGGGCCGCTCTCGGGCTGAGCCATGACCGACATGACACCCGGCGACCGAAAAGATTCCGATCACGACTCGGGCCAGCGGGCGCGGCATGATGCCGAGGCCAACCGCCGCGACGGGGGCGAGGGCGGCGGCCGGGGCGGGCCGACGGGTGGGCCCGCCCAGACGTACGACGCACGCCAGCGCGGCCCCGCACCCGCGCACGGCACTTCAGACCGGGAGCCGGCACCTGGCGATTTCCCGGCTGACGCGACGGTGGACGAAAGTTCCGCGCTCCGGGCGCCAGCGCCGGCCGCTGCCCTGAGCGACAACGCGGCGGAGTGGGACGCGGCGTTCGCCGCGCTGGTCGCCCGCCTGACCGACGGAACAGCTGGCAACGGAACAGCTGGCAGTGGCCCCGGCTACGTGCCGACATCCGATCAGGTGGCGGGCTCGTACGGACAGTCCGATCACTACGAACCACCACCGCCGCCGCCGGTACCACGGATGCGTGCTGTCACGCGGTGGGCATTGTGCTCCCTCGCGCTCGGCCTTGGAATCCTGCTCGTACCAGCGGTGGCCGGCATCAGGCAGGGCACGGGTCATGACATTGCCGGAGTCGTGCTTGTGCTGGGCGGAGTCGCCACACTGATAGCACAGCTGGGGGATCGACCACCCACCGATTCCGACGACGGCGACGACGGCGCGGTCGTCTGAGCCTGGCTCCGGGTGGGCCTCGGCGCCAGAGCTACGGCATGGAAGGGGCGGCTGCGTGCGCTTTCACGAAACGGTCGAGATCCACGGTCACTTGATGGACACCGGGATTCTCGCTCGTGTGCTCGATGACGTCCTGAGCTACGGGGGCGATTACGAGGTCGAGAGCATTGATCTCGGCAAGAGCCACGACGACGAGTCACACGCAAAGATCATCGTTGGCGCGGATTCAGCGGACCAGCTTTCCCGGATTCTCATGCACATCCAGGTGCATGGTGTCAACAGCGTGAGCTCTGACGAGGTGCTGCTACGGCCCGCCGAGCGCGACGGCGTCTTCCCCGCGGACTTCTACTCGACCACCAATCTGGAGACCGTGGTCCATCTCGGCGGCCAGTGGGTGCCGGTGGAACATCCCGAGATGGACTGCGGCCTGGTCGTCTCCGGCGGGCGGGTCCGCACCATCCCGGTGCCCGAGGTCCGGGCCGGCGACATGATCGTGTGTGGAGTGTCCGGAGTGAAGACCGTGCTACCGGTCAGCGATCATTCGACCCGCATGTACGGAACCTTCCAGTCCCTGTCGTCGTCAACGACATCGATGTCACCGCAGTACCAGGCGCTGCTGGTCCGCACGATCGCACGCCAGATCCGCGAGCTCAAGGCCGAGGGTTTCTCAGTCCTGTGGGTGGCCGGGCCGGCGGTCGTACAGGCCGGCGCGGCTCCCGCCATGGTCGCCCTGGTCGAGGCGGGCTATGTGGACGTGTTGTTCTCCGGGAACGCGTTCGCCGCCCTCGACATCGAGGCGGCCCTCTACGGCGCGGCGATCGGCAACGAGTCGGCCCGCGCCCATGCCACTGAGCGTGGTCACGAACAGCGCATCCGGACGATCAACACGATCCGGGGCGCCGGTTCGATCACCACGGCGGTTGAGGACGGCATCCTCACCAGCGGGATCATGCATGCGATCGTCAAGGCCAACAAGAAGTTCGTCCTGGTCGGCTCGGTTCGCGACGACGGTCCGCTGCCTGACGTTCATACCGATGTGCTGGCCGGGCAGCGAGCCATGCGAGAGGCCCTGCACGGTGTCGGATTCGCCATGATGATCGCATCGATGCTGCACTCGGTGGCAACCGCGAACATCCTGCCCGCGTCCATCCCGGTAGCCTGTGTCGACATCGACCCGAGCAACGTCACCAGGTTGGTCGACCGCGGGTTCGCCCAGGCTGTCGGTGTCGTCACCGACAGCGGGCTGTTCCTGGAACAGCTGGCTCAGGAACTGGTCGCGGACTACCCGTCCCGCTCCGGGACAGGGCCGCTGCCGGGGTCTGTCTGAACGACGGCTGGCACCCCGCGCGGTGCGACAGCGGGAACTCAGCGTCGAGCCAGGTCCGCAGCACCGATGATCCCCGCTGGCGGCCCGAGTTCCGCCACGACTATCTCCACCTCAGGGCGGTATTCGCGACCTGACAAATTGTTACGAAACTCCGCCCGCACCGAGCCGAGCAGAAGATCCCCTGCTTCCGCCACTCCGCCACCGACAACAAAACGGCCGGGATCAAGGATCGTGGCAAGGCTGGCCAGCCCCCGGCCCAGCCAGCTGCCGACCTCTTCGAAACACTTCACCGCGAGCGGATCGCCCTGCCGGGCAACATCAGTAATCATCGGGCCCGTCAGGCAGGCCACATCGCCATCTGTCAGCTCCAACAGCCGACGGCCGGCCGCGTGCGAAACCATAATCATTTCCTGGGCGGTCCGGACCAGTGCGCGACCGCTCGCGTACTGCTCGAAGCATCCCCTGTTCCCGCAGCCACACGGGTGGCCCCCGGGCACCATCTGCATGTGCCCGATCTCGGCACCGATGCCAGCGTGTCCCCGGTACAGCTTCCCGTCGAGCACGATCCCGCCGCCGATACCGGTCCCCACGGTGACGCACAGCAGGTCGTCGTGGCCACGGCCGGCGCCGAACCGGTACTCCCCCCATGCCATCGCGTTCGCGTCGTTTTCGACGATCACCGGCAGCCCGATCCGGGCGCTGACCTCGTCCCGCAGCGGCTCGTTCCGCCAGGCGAGGTTCGGCGCGAACAGGACGTGTGACCGTTCACGGTCGATCCAGCCGGCCGCTCCGATACCGACCGCCTCCACCGGACGAGGCGACACGGCGGCGCGCAGGTCATCGACTGCCGCGGCGATCGAGTCGGCCACCTCGGCCGGCTCCTTGGTAGGAGTCGGCCAGCGGACCGAGGCGAGGACCGCCCCGTCCCGGTCGACGACGCCCGCGGCGACCTTGGTTCCGCCGACATCCACGCCGATCACCAGACCCGACTCTGGGTGGCTGTGCCCCAAGGCCGTTGCGGCAGTCATTCGACATCGATCCTCTGAACACGCGACCGGGGCCGCGGTCGCTCGGTCGTGCTCTCCTGCCTGTCTGTCCCAGCATGGCTGCCGGCACTTCCGGGGACGTCGGAGACGGGAGCCGCAAGGGTCGCCCGCAGCGCCGCGGCAAGCGACGTCACGGCGGCGAACAGATGTACCGCCACCTCCGGCCGACCGGCGGCGACAGTCGCGACAAGCCGACACACCGGACACACCTGGCAGGCCACGATCGGCGCCCTACCAGATCGATCGTCCTGCTGGCCCGCTGGAAAACCGGTATGGGCCTGGCTGCCGTCGCAGCCCGCGGCCCGCCCGAAAAACGGTCCGGCGCCGAATCCCGCCGCCGCACCATCATGATTATGATCCGCACCGCCCGCACCGGCGTGCACCGCCGGCTCGGCAAGCAGGTCGCGCAGAGCCGCCGCCAGCAGGGCTGCCTCCCGCGCCAGCGGCCCACCCGTGTTACGGGTCATGTGCGTACCCAGAAGTCCGGATTGGGCACAAAAGAAATCACCAGACGATCATCTCGCAACACCGCGCCACGCACGTCGCAACGACGCAGCGCTGACGGCAGGCTGAACAGCCGTCGTTGCAGTCCGACGGACACCATCAGCTCGTCATCCCCGATCCGCGCAAGGTCGATCTCGGAGCGTTCCACGAACGGCAGGCTCAGCGAGAGCGAGAAGCCATCACCGGTGCGCTCGACGCGCAGCGCCTCGCTGCCGGTCAGTCCGCCACCGCCGAGAACAGCCACGGGGTCCAGGCCCGAGTAGGCGGCGGCGGCAAAAGCCGCCAGCTCCTCCAGACCGATCGGCTCACCAGCGCGGTAGGCCGCGCGAAGGACCGGGATCGGCGCGAAGGACACCTCGACGTCCAGCAGCTGCTCGCGGTGGACGGCCACCCACCCGGCCCGCCAGGCATCGGCACCGGCCTGGGTGTGCACCCGGTTAGCCACCACCGCGTCCACGCCGAAACCGTGCAACGCGAGTGCCGTCAACGCTCCTCGGGTCTGTCCCACCACCACGCTCTCCGGAGTCAGAACGAGCCGCACGCTCGATCGTGACGGGTCCAGGAGCACCTCCCGGACCTCGTTCATGATCTCCCGTAGACGAGTGGCGGCGCCCGTCAGCGGTTCCGTCACGTCGCCGCGCCCGAGTATGCGAGAGCTCGGGCGCAGCAGGTGGGCAATGCGGTAATCCACCGGGATCATCCGGCGCAGGTACCACGACAGCGTCTCGGGAAGCGTCAGCAGGCGCAGCAGCTGCGCGACCGGGCCG
The DNA here is from genome assembly GCF_917627345.1 of Protofrankia sp. CiP3. Classification (NCBI taxonomy): domain Bacteria; kingdom Bacillati; phylum Actinomycetota; class Actinomycetes; order Frankiales; family Frankiaceae; genus Protofrankia; species Protofrankia sp. CiP3. Next base: position 107,148 of record NZ_CAKJTM010000002.1, read on the forward strand.
GTATCGAGCACGACGACGTCGTAGGCTCCGGACCTGATCTGATCAAGCAGCTGGAGCAGCGTGAGCACCTCCTCGGCACCGGGAAGCGGCATCAGCTCACCGGCGTCGATCGGTTCGGTTCCCGTCGCCTCCCACAGCCGCCCGAAGGAACCGCGAAGCACCTGCCACTGGTCCTCGAACGCCCGCTGGATGTCCACCTGCTGCGCGAACAGGCCGGACTCGATCTCAACAGGAACATCGGCCAGCGGATGATCCAGGACAGCCGCGAGGCCTCGCGCCGGATCAGCCGACATCACCAGCGTCCGGTTACCGCGTTGAGCCGCCAGAGTTGCCGTTGCCGCGGCGACCGTGGTTGTCCCGACGCCCCCCTTGCCGGAAAAGAGCACGCATCGCACGCGCTGTCAGCTCTCGAGATACTTTTTGAGATCCTTCAACGCGGCGTCGACAACGCCGTTCTGGACCTTGCGCCGGAGCAGGCCAGGAATTTTGATCTTAAGTTCGACGGTCAGGTCGTAGGTGACTTCCGTCCTGCCATCACCAAGATCAAATAGGGTGTAACTGCCCTCCTGGGCAGTCATGTTGTGCCCCTCGACAAGCGTCCAGCTCACCGACTCGTTACCCGACCAGGTGTACTCGATGACGAATTCTTCCTTCGCCACCATCGCGTTGACCAGGAAGCGGCTCCGGCGAGGACGACCATCCGGCCCGGCCTCGACGACCTCGGCTCGTTCCACTGGCCCCGACCAGGTCGGATACGCCGCGGTGTCGGCAATCGCAGCCATCACCTCCGCGGGCTCGGCATTGATCGTAAGGGTGGCTCGGGCTTGATCCGCCATCGGTGACAGTGCCTCCACAAACTACCCGGGCATACCCGGCGTCGCTGACATACCGGTTGCCTGACATACCGGCTCTCCAGGTTCTCCAGGCCTCCCGGAACCCGGGAACCCCGACGCGAGAAGATTCATGATCAAGAGGTCTTCCACCCACTGGAAGCCAGGATAATCATCGTGACCGGTCGTCGAGGCTACCGGATGGCCCGCAGGTTCGTCCGACACCTACCACTCCAGCACGAACGGCGTCCCTCGAGCGTTGAAATGTCCGACGTTCACGCACCGCGTTCGTCCGATCTCAAGAACCTCACGATAGGGCTGATGAACATGCCCAAAAAGCACATACCTGGGCTGAATTTCGTGAATAGCCTCCAGTACCGCCACACTGCCTCGCTCGTAACGCCGAGCAACCGTGTCGTACACGAGTTCGGGCAGGTGCGGCGGAACGTGACAGCACAGTACATCCACCACCCCGACGGCGGCGACCTTCGCGGCATAGATGTCATCGTCGATCTCGCAGGGAGTACGCATCGGAGTGCGCAGCCCCCCGCCCACGAAACCGAAACGCAGCCCGCCGATCTCAGCCACCTCACCATCCAGGAGCGTGACCCCGTCGCGCAGGTAGTCCTGGTAAAGATGCGGAAGATCCACATTGCCGTAGGTCAGGAAGGTCGGCGCCGGAAAAGCGGCGAACACCTGTTCGTACTGCTTGCGGATTGCCGCTTCAATGATCTCCTGACGGCTGTCGCCCAGCGTCGCCCACAGACCGCGCGACCATTCGCGTGCCTCGTCAAAACGCTGCTCGGTCCTCAGCTTGATCATTCTTCCGACCGCCACCGGGCCGAACAGATCACCCATGATCCCCCGGCTGTGATCGCGGTAGTCCACGTAGAGGATGAGGTCGCCCAGGCAGACGAAGGCGTCCGCGTCCCTTCCCGCCGCGGCAAGCGCGTCGGCACGCCCATGGACGTCACTGACCACGTGTACCCTCATGCGCGGTAAGTCTAGGGACCGCGGGCTTCACAATCATGATGCTGATCACAGGCCCGCTGACCCGCCGCCATGACTCGCTGACCGCGAGCATGTGCCCGCTCACGAACTCGGACTCCCCGGACCACGACGAGGCCGCTACCCCGGGGAGGTAAGCAGGTCATGCAACCTGGCCGCGAGGATGTCCCAGCGCCACGACACCTCGGCCCAGGCGCGGCCGGCCGCACCCATCGCCCGCGCGCGCTCAGGATCGGCCAGCAGCCCACCGACAGCGTCGGTGACCCGTGCCAGGTCACCGCCATCGACCACGATGCCGGTCCGGCGGTCGAGCACCGCGTCCGGCGCTCCGCCGCTGCGCCCGGCCACCACCGGCAACCCCGTGGCGGACGCTTCCAGGTAGACGATGCCGAGCCCCTCGACCTCCAGCCCCGCCAACCGCGTCCGACACGGCATGGCGAACACGTCCCCGGCGGCGTAGTGGGCCGGCAGTTCCGCCCAGGGCACGGGACCGGTCATCACCACGTGCTTGTCGACCTCGGCATCCCGGGCGAGACGCGCCAGCGCCGCTCGGTGTGCTCCCCCGCCGACCAGCAGAAGCGCGGCTCCGGGGACCCTGCGGCGCCAGGCCGGCAGGGCTTTGATCAACATGTCCTGCCCCTTGCGCCGAACCAGCCGGCTCACGCACACGACAACCGGACGATCGGTCAGGCCGTGGCGCTTGCGGATGTCGTCGCGGCCCGCCTCCGGCCGGAAGAGCTCCGTGTCGACACCGCTGGGCAACCTGGCCAGGGCCGGATGGCGGCCAAAGGCCGACGCGAGGCGCACCTTGGTGTAGTCGGTGAGATAGGTCACAGCGTCGACCGACCGCCCGATCCTGCGCAGCACCTGACGGGGGCCTGGCAACGCCGCCCAGCCCACCTCATGGCCGTGCGTGCTCGCGATGATCCTGCGCACCCCCAGATCACGGCGCAGCCCCGTCGCGAGCAGGCCCAGCGGCGCGGCGGCCCCGAACCACACCGCATCGCAGGCGTGTGACCGGGCGACTTCCCGGGCGCGGCGAAGCACATCCGGGGTAGGCAGCATCAGCGAAGTCGGATGGCGCACCACCGGGAACGGCGCGGCCGCGTCGAAAGCGGCCGCCCCCTTCCAGGCGGGCGCGTACACGGTTACCGCTCCGCCGGGAAGACGGCTGGCAAAATTATGTATATAGGCTTGAATCCCACCCGGACGGGGCGGAAAGTCGTTGGTCACAACAAGCACCCGCATCAGGCCATACTCCCCTGTTCACTCCCCTGTTCCATCAACACCGCGGCGGCCGGCTCGGGCCCGGGCGTCCACGCCGCTCAGCGCCGGTCAGCGCCGGCTCACGCGGGCGGCCGCCGGTCCGTCCCGGTCGGGAGCTGAACACGCAGGTACGACCTCCACCGGGCGACGAAACCGGCCTCCGTGGTGCCCAGGAACCGCTGGAAAGCCCCGGCCAGCCGAGTATTCGGGCCGCCTTCGCCCGACCCCACCTGTCGGTAAAAACCGATGAGCCCGTCCGTGCCGACCGTGTCCGCGATCAACTTGCAGGCGAGCCACGCCTCCTGGTAACTACGGGGAACCGTCCCATCCGTGGCTGTGAACGCCGCATCATCTGGCAGCGCGTCAGGCAGCCAGCCAGCCTGGACCTCGGCCGCCAGTTCCGGGGCCGCTCTGATCACGCTCAGGGCCACGCCGGCATGACCCACGGTTTCGGCAAGACCCTCCACCAGCCAGGTGGGGGTACCGGGGCCGGTCACATCCGCACTCGCCAGATGGGTCAGCTCATGGCGCAGTACCACCTGGCGGCCCTCGGGGGTGAGCCGTTCATAGACATCGGGATTGATGACCACCCGGGCGGCATCGCTGCCCGGCGCTCCAGCCCCACCCGCCCATGGGATCACCGCGACCGCAGCCTCGCCGTCCGCGCTCGCGCGACCCACCTGTGCGCGAAACCCCGCGCTGTCCGCGGGAAGGTCGATCCCGACATGGGCGGACCATGCCCCGTCCCAGACACCACGCACGTAGCGCAGCGCGTCACCGGCTTCCCGCCGAACCCGGGTAAGCCGTGCGGGTGACACGCCGTAACCCGTGACGGTGAGTTGGTCGGTGGGGCGATGGGCCGCATCGGCCTGGCCCGAAGGAACGACGGCGACCAGCGACGCCCCGACGCCGGCCGCGACAGGCAGGAGCACGAGCGCAACCACGATCACAATCGATGACAATCGCCGCGGCCATCGTCTCGGCTGTCGCCGCGGACCGCGCAACGATGGCCGGCCCCTCGATGACGAGCGCCATCGGCCAGTGCCGCGGGGCTCAGCCGGCTCGGCGCGCACGTCCGTGTGAGTCCTGCGCGGGCGAGAGGCGTGCCGGCCCGGCAGGGGGCGGCGCGAGCGGCACGGGACGCGGCCACGGGGTCATCCGCGGCAGCAGCCCGGCGTCGGCCAGTAGCGCCAACGCCCGCAGCTCGGTCTCCTCCCAGCCGGCCGCGGGTTCAGGCCCGAGCAGGACGTGCAGCGCACAGTCGCCGCAGGCGTCCCCGCGAACCGCGCAGGTGCCACAGTCGATCAACATCGTCTCCGCCCCTCCGGCCGGTACCGGCCGCCTACGTCAAGATTCGCCAGCACCCGCGGCAACACAGGCAACGGGTAGCATCGAGACACAACGTAGCCACGGGGTCCGACAAATTTTCACAACCGTCCCGACCGTGCTGGGGCCCGGCCGCCCTGTCAGCGCCCAGGCCCCGGCGGCTCAGGATCGGTCAAGGCGAGTCAGCAGCGCGGCGGACGGGACCGGCCGGGCACCCGACATCCGGCTCGTTTCCGCCACCTCCCGATCGGAGGTGACCACAGCCACCGGGCGGCCCGCAGGCTCAGCCCGCACCAACCGGATGATCTCCTCGTCGGCAAGCTGACCGGACCGGCTGAACACCACCCGCACCCCGCGGGGTGCGGCCACCCCGACCGGCCGCGCGATCACCGCGGTCGCGTCGAAGACCACCGTGATCTCGCTCTCGGGCGCGCGGCCGACCAGCGCGCCGAGCCCGGACAGCAGCCGGGCGCGCTGCGCCTGCAAGGTCAACGAGCCATAACCACGCTTGGTCACGTTGTAACCGTCGATAATGAGGTGAACTCCGGGAACCGCCAGGACCTCGTCGACAACCCCGGGATCGTCCTCAGCCAGGCCGCGCACGCCCACCCCGCAGAACGGATCGAACAGTGCCGTGCCATCGCTCTCGCGGCCGGCGACATCCGCGGGCCGCCGTACGGCGGTCGGCAGCGAGAGCTCCTTGCGGAAACCGTTCGCGGCGGCCATCAGGGTGTCCAGCAGAACGCGCAGGCGCACGTCCTCCACGGACCTGGCTTCCCGGCTGCCTCGCCGTGCCACCGCCAGCGCCGCCTCGAGCTCGGCGACCCGCTGTCGCAACCGGCGGGTCTCGGTCTCGGCCTCCCGGGTCGCGGCGACCGCGTCGTCGCGACTGCGCTCAGCCGCCTGGATGGCCTCCTGGGCGTCCAGCTCGACCCGACGCGACCGGTCAGCGGATGATCTCAGCCGCCGACGACCATCCTCAACCTCGGTCCGGGCCGCCGCCAGCCGGTCACGCAGCTGATCGCTCTCAGCCCTGGAACTGCGCTTCAACGCCTCGAGCTGCTCATTGAGACGTGCGGCGGCATCAGCGGCCTGCGCCGCGCGGGCCGAAGCCGCCGTCTCGGCCAGTTCCTGAGCGGCGGCCTCGACCATCCGCTCCCAGCCGGGCAGGCGCAGGACGTAGGCGACGGCCGCGATCTCCTCGGGTGGGGCCGCTTCGGGCGGTCCCTCGGCTGAGGAAAGTGCCGCGACGAGATCGGGCAGGGCGAGCCGGACCCGCTCGGCCACCCGCCCGCGGAAAACCGCGTCGTTCGCGATCGCGGCGGCCAACGGAGTGGCCCCGAGCCGAGCGCGTCGCGACGGGATGAAGCGCCGGACCGCGATGAGCGCGGCCGGCACGTCCTGCTCCGGAATGTCCGCGAGAGTGTCGGCGGCAAACGTGACGACCTGCGCCCGGACGTTGGGCGGGAGTGGCTCGCTCACCCGGACGCCGGCCGAGGCTCACACACCACGCTGTCCACCGCGCCGCACCAGCGACACCAGACATGTTCGATCTTCTCGTCCACGATGTCCCGTTCCTCCACGCGCGGGGCACCAGCAAGATCGACATGGACATAATCCCGTGACCGTAGCGTTCTGGCCACATCGAAACGGGTTAGATTACCACATATCCCGCACCGCCAGCGGGTATGCGGTCCGGGCAGGTCGACGGGCACGGCGCGGACTCCGGGGCGCGATGGGAACAACGATGACGCATCAGCGTATAGGGAGCAGGCAGGCCCTTCCGGATCGCCAGCGTTCCGCGCCGGCTCGTCCCAGCGGTGACAAACCGGGAGACGCGGCATCGCGGGGCTGGGGCACGCGCCTCCTGCCGGGCGCGCCAAGCCCAGTTGATCATTTTACGCGGCCGGGCTCGGCCGTCAGCTGACTACGGCGTGTTTCAGAAGTCGTCGTTCGATCAGGAAGCCGCGCCCAGGTGGTTCCTGGCAAGGCCGCAGGCCACACCGATACCGGATGAGTTGTATCGGTGTGGCCGAGAACGCGGCCAGGGGCCGCCTGGGCGCGGTGAGCCGGACAGATGGCTTGTGAAACACGCCCTAGATCAACGCTGCCCGGATACGGTCGGCCGCGTCATCCAGCGCGGCCGGGTCGGGATTGTGATCAGCTCTGGCAAAGGAGAGCTCGGCCTCAGAATCGATCGCGACGATATGCACGTGGACGTGCGGCACTTCCAGACCGGCCAGCAGCGCGGCCACCTTCCGGGGACGAAACGCCTTGTCCACAGCCCGTCCCACCCGCGCGGCTCCGCTCCACAGCTCCCGCAGCACGTCCGACGGAAGATCAATCCAGTGATCGACCTCCAGCCGCGGGACCACCAGGGTGTGCCCCGGCGTGATAGGAGCAATCGTCAAAAACGCCACGCAGTGGCCGTCCTCATAGACGATCCGCCCGGGCAGCTCACGATTGATGATCCGGGTGAAGACGCTGACCATACCTGGACACTATCGGTAGGAGGGTCATCGGCACGAGGTGCCGCCCGGGCGCTCCGGCCGGCCGGCCCCGCCGCCGAGGATGACGAGAAAGCCACCTGCTGGAAGAGGGCCGTCCGCGGCGAAACCCGGCTACGGCACAAAACATGTCCGCGGCAGAACTGTCCGAGGCGGCCGATAGCCTGCGCGGACATGAGCCTGTTCTCACAGGCGCCTGGCGGCGGCCACCAGACCCCGCCGGTGCGCCCCTCGACGCAACCGTCGCGACCCACGGCCCGGTCCCAACCGCGACAGGCCAGTTTCGAGGAGCTGGGCCGGCCTCTGCGGGAGGTCACCTTTGTTGTGGTGGACCTCGAGACCACCGGTACCCGCAGCGCCGACAGTGAGATCACCGAACTCGGCGCGGTCAAGGTACGCGGTGGGCAGATCCTCGCGGAGATGGCGACTCTCGTGCGGCCGGCCGCGCCGATACCGCCGTTCATCTCGGTTCTGACCGGGATCACCGACGCGATGGTCGCCACCGCGCCGCCCATCGGCGCCGTGCTGCCGACTTTTCTGGAGTTCGCCCGCGGTAGCGTCCTGGTCGCCCACAACGCCCCGTTCGATCTGGGCTTCCTGCGCCAGGCGTGCGTACGCGGCGGTTACCCGGTTCCCGAGTGGGAGTATCTGGACACCCTCCGGATCGCCCGGCAGGCCCTGACCAGGGATGAATGCCCGGACCACACGCTGGCCTCACTGGCCCGGCTCTTCCGCGCGGACGCCGAGCCGTCTCACCGGGCGCTCGCGGACGCACGGGCGACTGTCGCCGTCCTGCACGGCCTGTTCGAGCGGCTCGGCAGCCTCGACGTGACCACGCTGGAGGACGTCCACGGTTTCACCCGTAAGGTCTCCCCGGCGCGGCGGCGGAAACGGCACCTGGCGGACGGGCTGCCGACCGGGCCCGGGGTCTATGTGTTCCGCGATCGCGACGGCCGGGCGCTGTACGTCGGGACATCGCGGTCGGTGCGCGCACGCGTCCGCTCCTACTTCACCGCGAGTGAGCCACGGGCACGGATGACCGAGATGGTGGCGACGGCCGAGCGGGTGGACGCGATCGCGTGCGCGCATGCGCTGGAGGCCGAGGTCCGCGAGCTGCGACTGATCGCCGAATACAAGCCTCCGTACAACCGCCGGTCCCGGCATCCGGAGCGGGCGGTCTACCTGCGGATCACCGACGAGCCGTTCCCGCGGCTGGCACGGGTGCGGGCGGTCCGCGATGACGGGATCTACCTCGGCCCGTTCGCGGGGACCGCCGGGGCCGAGCTCGCCGCGACCGCGATCCACGCGGCGATTCCACTGCGGCAGTGCACCGCCCGCCTGTCGCCGCGGCGTCCGGTGCCGGCCTGCGCACTCGCGGACCTGGGACGTTGCGGAGCCCCTTGCGACGGCCGGGAAAACCCGCAGGAGTACGCCCGGCATGTGGAAGCGGCCCGCCGGGCCATCACCACCGACCCGTCTGTGGTCGTTGCCGCCGCGCGGGAACGCATCGACAGCCTCGCCGCCGAAGAACGTTTCGAGGACGCGGCCGTCCAGCGGGACCGGTTGCTCGCGTTTCTGCACGGCGCGCGGCGGCTGCAACGCCTGTCAGCGCTGACCGGCGTGGCCGAGATGGCGGCGGCCGCGCCCAGCGGCGACGGTGGCTGGGACATCGCGGTGATCCGTCACGGCAGGCTGGTCGCGGCTGCCCGCACCCCGCCGCGAGCGCATCCGCGGCCCTGGGTCGCCGCGGCCCAGGCCAGCGCCGAGACCGTGCGCCCGGGGCCAGGGCCCACGCCGTGCGCCAGCGCGGAGGAGACGGAACGGATCCAGCGCTGGCTGTCCGCTCCCGGTGTCCGCCTTGCCGTCCTGGACGGCGAATGGGCCTCGCCGGCGAACGGAGCCGCCCGGGAGATGTTCCGGTTGGGACAGGGGCTGTGACAGCCGAAGCCAGGGACCGGCTGGACGCGGCTCGCCTGGGCGAGCGTGATGCGGAACAGGCTCATGATCATCTAGCCAGACGGCCGAGCAGCGTGCTGGCCACGATGATCGTCAGGACCGCGGAGCCCGTGAGAACGGCGAAATCCAGCACGAGGTGGCCGTGGGTACCGATGAGCAGGCCGCGCAACGCGTCGACCAGATAACTCAGCGGGTTGAGATAGCTGACCACGCGGACCCAGCTCGGCATGATGGACACCGGGTACAGGGCGTTGCTCGCGAAGAACATCGGCATCATGATTGCCTGGCCGATTCCCATCAGCCGGTCCCGGGAGAGCACCAGCCCAGCGATCACGATGGACAGGCAGGAGAAGAAGGCCGCGCCAAGGAGCACCGCGGCCGCGGCGCCGACCAGTTTCAGCGGGTTGGCGGTGAGCCCGACACCGAGCAGAGCCGCCAGTAACAGGACGACGGCCACCTGTATCAGCGCCCGCACCCCGGCCGCAAACGCCTTGCCCGCGACCAGCGCTGTTCGTGGTGTCGGGGTGACCATGAGCTTGGCCAGGACGCCCGCGTCCCGGTCCCAGATGATCTGGATGCCGTAGAAGATCGAGATGAACAGCGCCGACTGGGCGAGAATCCCCGGTGCCAGATAGTCCAGGTAGGGCACGGATCCGGTCGGAATGGCGTGGATACGGCTGAAAGTCACGCCGAAAACAAGCAGCCACAGCGCGGGCTGGACCGCCCGGGTGTAGAGCTCGACCCGGTCGTGGCGCAGCTTCTGCAGCTCAACCAGGGAAAGGGTCGCGAAGCGGCGGAACAACAGCCGCGCCGCGCCGAACGGCCCGTCACGATCTCCGCCAAAAGTGATCCCCACCGAGGACAGGGGGCTCGGTGGATCGGCACGCTCAACCGGCCCGGCTGGCGACACGGCGGATCTGCTGGACATCACGGAAATCACCTCCCCCGCCACCCTCAAGCGCATCACCAGTGTGGTGGCGGAACACGTCCTCAAGGCTCGTCCGCGCTCCGATGGCCGCCTTGAGCTCGTCCGGGACACCCGTGACGCGTACCCGGCCGGTGTGCATGAGCGCGACCCGGTCACACAGGGCGTCCGCTTCCTCCATATAGTGTGTGGTGAGCAGGACGGCTATCGCCTGCTCAGCACGCAGCCGGTGGACGTGCGCCCACACGCTGTCGCGGGCGATCGGGTCCAGCCCCACCGTCGGCTCGTCGAGGATCAACAGGCGTGGCGCGTTGACCAGCGCCTGGGCCAGCTCCAGCCGGCGCACCATCCCGCCGGAATAGGTACGCGCCAACCGGTCCGCGACATCGGTCAGCCCCATCGCGGCCAGGGCCTCGTTGACCCGCGCCCGCCGCTGCCGCCGTGGTACGTCGAACAGCCCCGCGAACAGTGCCACGTTCTCCCGCCCGGTCAGGCCCGAATCCGCCGAGAGCATCTGCGGCACGTAGCCGATGAGGCGGCGCGCGTGGATCGGGTGGCGTACCGCGTCCATCCCGAACACGCGCACCGACCCGGCCGCCGGCCGCAGCAGCGTGACAACGGCACGGATCGCCGTGGTCTTACCGGCCCCGTTCGGCCCGAGCAGGCCGAGTATCTCCCCTGCCGCAAGGTCGAGGTCAACCGCGTCAACCGCTGTGTGCCCGCCGAACCGGTAGGTCAGGCCTCGGACCGCCAGGGCCGGCGGGGCCGGCGGGTCGCCCGAGGACGCGCTGGACGGGGCACGTACGGACTGCTCGATGGACATCCAGCCTCCATATCTTTTCCTTCCTACAACTAACTATCTGCCTTTCTCGTTCTCCCGTCACCCGGATCAGGCGCCTGGCCTCGGCCAACACCCGACCCGCGCCGCCGAGGAGAGCCACCGAAACGAAAACCGGGGGTCGTTACGTCCTGGTATCGGACGCAACGACCCCCGGTCCGGGATCGAGCACTGCTCGGTGTCTACCGCGCCTGACAACCCGCTCCGCGGGCGGCCCGGTATCGTTCTTGATCCAAAAGCTGTCCCACTCAGTGCCTGCCGGCGGGCTGATCAGGAGATTCACCGGTGGACTCGCGCGGCGGAGCCTCCCGCGCGTCCTCCTCCTCGACGAAGAACCCGGTCACCGCCTTGCCCGCGCGCCGGACAAGACCGCCCTTGGCATCCCCGGCGGGCAACGCCACCCGGTCGGTCGGCACCCGGCGGTGGTCGGGCACCGGGGGCAGCTTCGGACGATGTTTCTCCACGAACTCCCCGTCGGGAAGCTGGTGGATGATCCCGGTCTCGATACCGTGCTCGGCGATCTCCCGATCACGAGCCTGTAGGTGGAGACACAGCCTCTTCGTCACCGTGAAGGCGATCGGCGGGACGACGATGCAGCCGATCCGACCGGCCCAGGTCATGGCGTTCAGCGAGATGTCGAACGTCTTCGCGATGACGTCGTTACCACCAGAGATCCACAACACCAGGTAGAAGCTGATGGCCATGGCGCCGAAGCCGGTGCGGGCCGGGGTGTCACGCGGCCGCTGGAGCAGGTTGTGCGGCCTGGAGTCGCCGGTGAACTTCGCCTCCAGGAAGGGGTACACCGCGAGCAGCGTGAACAGGATCCCCGGCAGCACAACGGTCGGCCAGAACACCGCTGGGACGGTGTGCCCGAGCCCACGGAACTCCCACGGCGGGAACAATCGGGTAGATCCGTCAAGGAAGCCGATGTACCAGTCGGGCTGTGAGGCGGAACTCACGTTGCCCGGGTCGTAGGGGCCGAAGCTCCAGATCGGGTTGATCTGCGCCAGCCCGCCGAGCAGGGCGAGCATCGCGAACACGAGCATGAAGAACCCGGTGGACTTCACCGCGAACACAGGGAAGACGCGGTGGCCGATGACGTTGTGCTCGGTCTTGCCCGGCCCGGGGAAGTCGGTGTGCTTCTGGTGCCACAGGATGCCCAGGTGGGCGCCGATCAGCGCCAGCAGGATCCCCGGCACCAGCAGAATATGGATCACATACAGCCGGGGGATGAAGCTGTCACCCGGCCACTCACCGTTGAAGACCAGGAACGACGTCCAGGTGCCGATGACGGGGATCGACTGGGCGATCGACGCGGCGATGCGCAGCCCGGTGCCCGACAGCAGGTCGTCCGGCAGCGAGTAGCCGGCGAAGCCCTCGAGGATGCCCAGGACGAGCAGCCCCACGCCGATCAGCCAGTTGACCTCACGAGGCTTGCGGAAGGCACCGGTGAAGAACACCCGCATCAGGTGCACCACGATCGAGGCCACGAACAGCAGCGCCGCCCAGTGGTGGATCTGGCGGAAGACCAGCCCCGCTCGGGTGTCGAAGCTGATGTCGAGGGTCGAGGCGTAGGCCCGGCTCATCTCGACGCCGCGCAGCGGGATGTACGAGCCGTTGTAGGGAATCTCGACGTTGCTCGGGTCGAAGAACAACGTCAGGTAGATACCGGTCAGGACCAGGATGACGAAGCTGTAGAGGGCGATTTCCCCGATCATGAAAGACCAGTGGTCGGGGAACACCTTGTTGAGGTTGCGGCGCAGCGCGGCCTGGGACCCGAAACGCTCGTCGACAGCCCGGTTGAGCTTGCGGACCGGGCCCGGCCGCTTGACCAGGGAGGGTGGCGGGGCTGTGGTCATGGACGCTCCCAGAAGGCGGGACCGACGGGCTCGGTGTAGTCGCCGTCTCGCGCGATGAAGTACCCGTCGTCATCAATACCGATCGCCAGCTGTGGCAGGGACCGGCTGGCCGGACCGAAGATCGCTCGACATCCGTCCAGGACGTTGAACACGGACTGGTGGCAGGGGCAGAGCAGGTGATGGGTCTGCGCCTCGTAGAGGCTGACCGGGCAGCCCGCATGAGTGCAGATCTTGGAATAGGCGACGTGGCCGTCGTAGGCCCAGTTCTCTCGTCCGGGCCGCGGCCGGTTCTCACCCGGGGCGAGCCGGATGAGGATGGTGACGCTGTCGGCCTTCTCATGCAGGCTCAGCTGGGGCTCGAACCGGACGCTGCCGTCGGCCTCGGTGACCGGGACCGCTGGGAAGACGGTCTCGATACCGCCGATAGCGATGTCACCGACCCTGACCGGGTTGCCTTCCCCGTTCACCAGCCGGGCGCCCTTCACCCAGTGGCTGCGCTTGAGCTGCGCACCCGGCTTACGGTTGGTGAGGTTCAGCAACGGCACCACCAGCAGAGCGCCGAGCACCGTGCCCGCGCCCAACATGGTGCGGCGGAGCAACGGCCGGCGGGCAAGACCGGTGTCGGCGAACCCGAGGGCGACCGTCTCCTCGGTGACGGCGATCTCAGCATCCGAGGACGCGAAGGGATGACGCTCCTGGACGGCCTCCTCATCCGGCATGAGGCGCTTCGCCCAGAGGATGACCCCGAACCCGATGCCACCCATGGCGAGGCTCAGGGCGGTGCCCATGCACGGGGTGTAGTACTCGGCATGCTTGTCACCGACGAAGTTGGTGACCACGAAGCCGATCGTCCCGACGATGGAGACCATGAACCAGAACGCCACCAGCCGCTCGGCCCGGCGCTCGGCCCGGCGGTCGATCTCCTCGGCATGGGCCGGGGGGACGGCCGCGCTCCGCTCGCCCGGCTCGGCCAGCAGGACCGTTGAGCCCTCCCGGGTCGAATCGGTCTGGTGCGGCGGGGTACCGAGACGCTCGGGGCCGTCGTCGTGGCCCTGACGCGGTTCGGGCTTGGCACGGTCGAAGATGCTCCCGCTCTCGGCGGGAACGTCCGGCCCGGGCGTCCCGTCTTCCTGCTTGCTCATACCTTCTGCCTCGCTCCGATCCACATGCACACCGCGAGCAGGCCACCGATCCCGGCCAGCCAGGCCAGCAGCCCCTCCGGAACCGGGCCGTACTTGCCCAGCGTGCTACCACCGGCGCTCGGCGCCTCAGTGACGAAGCGCACGTACTTCGCGATCGCCACGGCGTTGGCGTCGTCGATCTGCCCAGGACCGAACACGGGCATCGACTCGGGGCCGGTCCGCATGGCCTCGATGATCTGTGACGGGGTGGCCTTGCTCAGGTCGGGCGCGTACTTGCCGTATGTCAGCGGCGCGCCGGCACCCACAGCCTGGTGGCACTGCGCGCAGTTGGCCCGGTAGAGCTCCCCGCCCTGGGCCAGATCCGCGTCATCGAGTGCGTTCCTGGTGACGACTGCCTGCTTGGGGCCGCCACCAAGGCTGTCGACGTAGGCGGCCAGCTGATCGATCTGGGTCTGGCTGTAAACGGGGTCCTTGCGCTTGGCCTGCGCGCCCGGCGCGGCAAGCGGCATCCGACCGGTACTCACCTGGAAGTCCACCGCGGCGGCGCCGACCCCGATGAGGCTCGGAGCCTGACCACTGCCCTGAGCGTTCAAACCGTGGCAGCTTGAACAGCCCTGAAGGTAGAGTGCCCGCCCCTGCCGTACGGCCTCGTTCGCATCCGGGGTGCTCTGGGCCGTGCCGCGCGGCGCGAACGCGGTCCAGAGCACCCCGGTGGCCGCGAGCGCCAGCAGAAGGACGACGGCCGAGGAACGCCGACGTCGGCGTGTGGATGCGCGGGCAGCGCCCAAAGATGCAGTCATGTCGCTCACTGGAGGAGGTAGATGGTCGCGTACAGGCCGATCCAGACGACGTCGACGAAGTGCCAGTAGTACGACGTCACGATCGCCGAGGTCGCCTTCTCGGGGGTGAAGCTGCCGTAGGTCGACCGGGCCAGGACGATCACGAAGGCCACCAGCCCACCGATCACATGCAGCCCGTGAAAGCCGGTCGTGAGGTAGTAGACGGACCCGTAGGCATGCGACGAGATCGAGAACTCGTTCTCGTGGAAGTACTCCCACGCCTGGCCACCGACGAACACGGCACCCATGACCAGCGTGATGACGTACCAACGACGCAGGCCGTACACATCGCCTCGTTCCGCGGCGAAGACGCCCAGCTGGCAGGTCAGGCTCGACAGCACCAAGATCGTCGTGAAGACGAGCGCGTAGCCGACGTGCAGGTGCACCGGGCCGATCTCGGACCCCGCGGGATCGCCGGTGACCGGCGGCCAGTTGTCGCTGTTGACCGAGCGGATCGTGTAGTACATCGCGAACAGGGCCGCGAAGAACATCAGCTCCGACGACAGCCACACGATCGTTCCCACGGAAACCATCGACGGCCGGTTGGCCGTGGGGTGCGGCGGCGGAGCCTTCTCAAGGACGGGGGCGGAGGCCACGTCGGTCATTCTGGCACGCGTTCCGCCAAGCGCCACCGTAGGTTCGACATTCGGTAGGACTACGAGCCGTCGAGGGCTCGAGCGAGCCCCGGCCCAAGCGAGGTGACGGAAGTCGTGACCAGTCCCGGCACGCTTGCCCCAGCAGCTGCGCAAGACCTGTTCGCAGCCTCCGGACAGGGACAACTGCCGCCCCCACCAACTGTCGGGCGGATGCTCCTGCACGTTTCACCCGAGCCCGGCCCGCTGCTCCTGATCGCCACGATGGCCGGGCTGTACCTGCTCGGCGTGCGCAGGCTCACAGATCGCGGCGACGCCTGGAGCCCGTGGCGGACGGTGTCCTGGCTCGCCGGCCTGGTTGTCGTCGGGTACGCGCTCGTCGGCGGGATCGCCGCCTACGACACCGCGTTGTTCAGCGCACACGCCGTCCAGCACCTGCTGCTGGGCACGGTCGCACCGATACCGCTCGCACTCGGGGCGCCGGTCACGCTCGCGCTGCGCGCGCTGCCGCGACGTTCCCGCAGCCTGCTGGTGAGGCTGTTGCACAGCCGGGTGGCCCGGGTGATGACCTTCCCGCTGGTCGGCTTCACCGTGTTCATCGTCAGTCTATACGGATTGTACTTCACCAGTCTCTATGAGTCATCATTGCGGCACCCGCCGCTGCATCTCCTCCTGCACATCCACTTTCTGCTGGTCGGCTGCCTGTTCTACTGGCCGGTCATCGGGCTTGACCCCATCCCCGGCCGCCTGCCCTACTGGGGGCGCCTGCTCCTGCTGTTCGTGACGTTCCCGCTGCACGCGCTGTGGGCGCTGGCGATGTTCACGACCGATGACGTCTTCGCCGAAGGCTGGTACGCCTCGCTGGGGCGAACCTGGGGGTCCAGCCTGTTGGGCGACCAGCAGACCGGTGCGGGGCTCATGTGGGCCGCGGGCGAGCTGGTGGGCGCGGTGGTGTTCGTCGCCCTGTTCATCCAGTGGTCACGAGCCGATGGCCGGGAAGCCACCCGGGAGGACCGCCGGCTCGACCGGCTCGACCGGCTGGCGGTCTCCCCCGCCGCGGTGCCCACCACCGGTCCGGACAAGGACCTGGACGCACCGCGGGCCCCGGAGCCGGAGGCCGAGCTGCTCGCTCGGGAAGCGGCCTACAACGCCTGGCTGGCTCGGCTCGCGGCCCGGGACAGCACCCGCGGCCGGTGACAGCACCCGCGGCCGGAACGCCCCGGGCCCGCCCGTCACCGGACCCGCCGCGCTCAGCCACGCAGCGCGAGATCCGCGATCAAACTCTTCCGGGCCGCGCCCGTGACCGGGGTCGCCTCGTTGTACGCGGGGTGATCGACCACCAGCTCGACCAGCACGGCCGGATCGCGGAAGGCGTCACGAGCGGAGTCGCTCAGGGGAAACCGCAGCATGTGCACGGAGACAGTCGCGGTGGGAACACCCGGGGCCTCGTCCGGGCCCGGGATCTCCTCGGCCGGCACCGGGAGCCCGCCGATCTCCAGGTGGATGCTGCGCTGGATCCCGGCCAGCCGCGCCAGCTCCGAACGGACGGTCTCCGCGACGTCAAGCTCGATAAACAGGGTGGTGGTCAGAACATGGCTGGCGGGAAGCAGCCGAGAATAGATCTCGATCTCATGCGCGACGTCCGCGAGGCTGCGCAGGCGCTCGGTATAGACCATCTCCTGCACCTGATAACGCAGGGTTTCCTCATTCTCGAACTCGAAGAGAAGCATGTCCCCGACCCGGATGCGGCGTTCCGCTCGGACCGGAAGGATCCGGGCGCGGGCGTCCTGGCGCCGGGCGGAGTAGACCTCGGGGTCAGTGACTATGTCAGCGACAGTGAGTGCCATCGTTGGAACTCCCACACGTCTGATGGGGACGATCTGATGGGGACGGCCACGGTTCGCCCGGCCGCCGGCGGCGCACGATGACCGCGCCGCCGTTGGCCGGGCGGCTGTTATGGAAAGATCAGGCTTCCTGCTCGGCCTTTTCGTCGGCGACGACCGCGTCGAGCGCCTTCTTGAAACGTCCGGCATGGGTCTTCTCAGCCCGCGCGAGCGTGGCGAACCAGTCCGCGATCTCCTCGAAGCCCTCGTCCCGCGCGGTCTTGGCGAAGCCCGGGTACATCGCGGTGAACTCGTAGGTCTCCCCCGCCACGGCGCTGGCGAGATTCGCCGTGGTCTTGCCCAGCGGTTCCCCGGTCGCGGGGTCTCCCACCGCGGCCAGGAAATCCAGGTGACCGAAGGCGTGCCCGGTCTCGCCCTCCGCGGTGTCGCGGAAGAGCGAGGCCGCGTCGGTCAGGCCCTCGATGTCGGCTCGGCGGGCGAAGTACAGGTAACGGCGGTTCGCCTGGCTCTCGCCCGCGAACGCCTCCTTGAGGTTCTCGTGTGTCTTCGTACCGTCAAGCTGCGGCATGTGGATCTCCTTTGTCGATCGTGGTCCGCCCCGGCGCCGGAGCGACGGCCGGGGATACTGATTCTCGATCCAGGCAGCAGGCCCCTGGATATCGGAGCCCCTATCTCGGACCGCTGGTCTGACAGGCCGGGCACAGGCCACGGAATTGCAGGTCGTAACCTGTGATCGCGAATCCGGTACGCCGCGACAGCGCGTTCACCAGCTCCGCCGGAACAGGAAGATCTATATCCACGGCCCGGCCACAGCGGTCGCAGACCGCGTGGTCGTGACGCGCGACATTCGCGTCGTACCGGGCCGCGACACCATTACCGAGGCTGAGTTCCAGGGCGTAGCCGGCCCTGACCAGCAGCCCCAGCGCCCGGTAAACGGTCGCGGCGCCGATGCCCGGCGCGACCGCCCGGACACGAGCGTAGACCTCCGCCGCCGTCGGATGGTCATGGGCGGTCCGGAGCACCTCCAGCACCGCGCGGCGCTGAGGCGTGAGGCGAAGATCCTGCTGACCAGCCATGACACATCCGATGTTGGTGACCGTGTGTATCCATACGCCACACATCCCGACACAGCGCGTGGATACGCAGCGTATGGATGTCGATTCAGGTACATCAATGCTCGTCCATACTATGAGAACGAGTCTCACTATCTCTCGGCCAGGCTCCCATCGCAACTGGCGAAACGCTCCCCGGCGCGCCGATGTCAGCCGATGCCAGCCGCGGGACACGAGTGGCGGTGTCCCGGCCGGACCGGGCGGGGCCACCACCCGCAGACGTCATCGGATAGCCTGCCGGCGGGTTCCCAGTTGTCCGGTTGCCGCTCAGGTCGCGCGTGCGTGCGCGGCGGGTGGATCAGCCACCGGGCGCCGGGCCGCGCCCAGCCAGCACACCACCTGACTGAAAGGCTCGCGGTCACATGAGTACGGTTCTCGTGTACGCGGACAGGCCCGACATCCGCGAGCGGGTGAGACTCGCCATCGGCCCACTGCCCGACCCCGAGCTCGGGCCACTCGAGTTCCTGGACGTGGCCGACGGCCCCGCCCTCATCGATGCCGTCGACCACCGGGATGCCGACATCTGTGTGCTGGACGCGGAAGCGACGCCGACCGGCGGCATGGGGCTCTCCCGACAGATCAAAAACGAAATCCCGAACTGCCCGCCCACCGTCCTGCTGGTGGCCCGGCGGGACGACCGCTGGCTTGGCAGCTGGTCACAGGCGGACGCGGTGGTCACCCATCCGGTGGACCCCGCCGAACTCGCCGAGGTCGTGGTCGCCCTGCTGCGCGCCCGACGCTCGCTCGCTCCGCGGTCGGGCTCCTCGCCCGCGGCTGGTACGCCGGTCGCGAGCGCCTGAGCCCGGCCGTGACCGTGACCGTGACCGTGACCGGATGCTGCGGGCCCACCGACAGACGGGCGAGATGGTGACGGGCGCACCGGTTCCACCGGCTGCGGGCGCGGACCTGGAGCCCGGCGCGGCGCGCCCGGCCGCGCGGGGCTGGCCCGGTCTTCTTGGCATGCTGTTGCGGGACGAGGCCCTGGGTGCCGCGGACACCGCGTGGGCGATGACCCAGATCATGTCCGGTAACGCCTCCCCCGCTCAGATCGCCGGTTTCGCGGTCGCGCTGCGGGCCAAGGGTGAGACCCCCGAGGAGGTCCGCGGGCTGCTCCGGGCGATGCTCGACTTCGCGACGCCGCTGGAGGTCCCCGACGACGTCCGCGAACGCGCCGTGGACACCTGCGGTACCGGGGGCGACCAGTCGCATTCGGTGAACGTGTCGACCATGGCCGCCCTCGTCATCGCGGGGTCCGGCATACCTGTGATCAAGCATGGGAACCGGGCCGCGTCATCCGCCTGCGGATCGGCCGATCTGCTGACCGAACTCGGCGTTGTCATCGATCTGTCGCCTGCCGGTGTCAGCGCCTGCCTCGCCAAGGCCGGCGCCACGTTCTGCTTCGCGCCGGTCTTCCACCCGGCCATGCGACACACCGCCGGGACCAGGCGCGAACTCGGCGTGCCCACGGTTTTCAATATCCTTGGGCCGCTGAGCAACCCGGGCCGCCCCGCGGCCCAGGCCGTCGGCGTCGCCGATGCGCGGCTCGCGCCGGTCGTCGCCGGGGTTCTCGCCGCGCGCGGGACGCGAGGGCTGGTGTTCCGCGGTGACGACGGCCTCGACGAGCTCACGCCCGCCACCACCTCGACTGTGTGGGTCGTCGCGGGCGGCGAGGTGCGCATGGAGACCTTCGATCCCCGGGACATCGGTATCCGCCCCGGCGACCCGGCGGAACTGCGGGGAGCCGACGCCGCTCACAACGCCGAGGTGACCCGGAAGCTACTGGCGGGACGTCCTGGGCCGGTGCGGGACGCTGTCCTGCTGGCCGCCGCGGCCGCGCTGGTCGCCGCGGTCGGGCCGACGACCACCACGCCCGTGGCCGAACAGCTGCGACGCCAGTTCAGCCGCGCCGCATGGTCGCTGGACTCCGGCGCGGCCGAAGCCGCTCTGCGGCGGTGGATCCAGACGAGCCAGGCCATTGCTCCGGCGGCGGTCTGAAGCGGCGGTCCGAGGCGTCCGCCACGCCGGTGCCGCTGCCGCCGGCTGTGCCGCACGGTCGAGGCCTCGTGGTGCCCCGGCGCGCACACCGCCGGGGCACCACGAGCCGACCGCTCAGTCCTCCGGGACCGGTGGGTGCCAGAAGTTCTCAAACAGCAGGCACACGACGAACATCAACGTCATGAGCACCCCGATGAGAGCCAGCCAGACCCCGAAGATGACGCCGAGAATCACCAGGCTGGCGCTGGCCGCAATGAAGAACGGATAGTAGCTGCCCGGGGTGAAGTGACCGAGCTCGCCGGCACCGTCCGCGACCTCGGCATCGAGAAGATCCTGCGGCCGGGCCCCGATACGCCGGGCGGTGAACAGCAGGTACCCGCCAACGAGCAGGCCGAGGCCGCCGCACAGCGCGAGCGCGACCGTACCGGTCGGGTCCTGCGAGGTGAACCAGTAAACGATGTCGACCACCGTGCAGAAGACGGTGAACACGAGGAAGACGACGCCCTCGATCTTCATGGCTGCTGCTCCGCTCCAGCTTCTTCCGGGCCCGGCTACCTGATCTCGGGTGTGGCGTGATAGTCGATTTTCCCGGCCGCCTGCGGATAGTGCAGGTCAAAGGCGGGCCGTTCCGACCGGATGCGTGGCAGCGAGCGGAAGTTGTGCCGTGGCGGCGGGCAGGATGTCGCCCATTCCAGGGAGTTTCCATAGCCCCAGGGGTCGTCCACGACGGCCAGCTCGCCCTTTTTGTAGGAACGCCAGACGTTGTACATGAACGGCAGGGTCGACGTGGCCAGCAGGAAGGCACCGGCCGTGGAAATCGTGTTGTACGTGGTGAATCCGTCGGTCGGCGAGTAGTCGGCCACCCGTCGCGGCATGCCCTTGACACCCAGCCAGTGCTGGATCATGAATGTCAGGTGGAAGCCGAAGAACAGCGTCCAGAAATGGACCTTCCCGAGCTTCTCGTCGAGCATGCGCCCGGTCACCTTCGGGAACCAGAAGTAGATCCCGGCATACGCGGCGAAGACCACCGAGCCGAACACCACGTAGTGGAAGTGGGCGACCACGAAGTAGCTGTCACTGACGTGGAAGTCGATCGGCGGGCTGGCCAGCAGGACACCCGTCAGACCACCGAACAGGAAGGTCACGAGAAAGCCCAGGGCGAAGAGCATGGGCGTCTCGAAGCTGACCTGGCCCCGCCACATGGTGCCGATCCAGTTGAAGTACTTCATGCCGGTCGGCACCGCGATCAGGAAGGACAGGAACGCGAAGAAGGGCAGCAGGACCGCGCCGGTGACGAACATGTGGTGCGCCCACACCGCTACCGACAATGCCCCGATCCCGATCGTGGCGAAGACGAGGCCCTTGTACCCGAACAGCGGCTTCCGGGAGAAGACCGGCAGTACCTCACTGATGATCCCGAAGAACGGCAGGGCGATGATGTAGACCTCGGGATGGCCGAAGAACCAGAACAGATGCTGCCACAGGATGGCGCCACCGTTGGCCGCGTCAAACACGTGGGCGCCCAGGCGCCGGTCGGCTTCCAGCGCCAGCAGCGCACCGGCGAGCACCGGGAAGGCGACCAGAACCAGGATCGACGTGACGAGGAAGTTCCAGCAGAAGATCGGTAGCCGGAACATGGTCATGCCCGGGGCGCGCAGGCAGAGGATCGTCGTAATCATGTTGACGGCGCCGAGGATGGTGCCCAGACCCGACACCGCCAGGCCCATGATCCACATATCGGCACCGGCGCCCGGCGAGTAGACCGCGTTGTTGAGCGGCGCATAGGCGAACCAGCCGAAGTCCGCCGCACCGTTCGGGGTCAGGAAGCCGGCGATGACGGTGAGGCTCCCGAAGAAGAAGAACCAGAACGACAGGGCGTTGAGCCGCGGGAACGCCACGTCCGGCGAGCCGATCTGCAACGGGATCAGGAAGTTCGCGAACGCGAACGCCATAGGTGTGGCGAACATCAGCAGCATCAGCGTGCCGTGCATGGTGAACAGCTGGTTGAACTGCTCGTTCGACAGGAACTGCAGGCCGGGCCTGGCCAGCTCCGCCCGCATCATCTCGGCCATGATCCCGGCGAAGAGGAAGAACGCGAACGCCGTCACGCCGTACATCACGGCGATGTCCTTGTGCGACGTCGTGCGCAGATAACCGAGCAGGTTGGTACGCGGCTTGGCGTGCAGGTCCTCGACGTGGCCGGCTGGCGGCTCGTGCACCAGTGTCACTGTCCGCTCCCGGGAGTGGTAGTTCCGGCGGATGTCAGCGTGGTCGCCCCAGGTGTGACCGGCCCGGCCGCCGCCAGCGCGGCCGGCCGGGTCCGCTCGGCGATGAAGCGGTCGTACTCGTCACCCGGGACGACCTTCACGTAGAAGTTCATCTGATCATGATCAACCCCGCACAGTTCCGCGCAACGACCGATGAAGGTCCCGGTCTTGGTGATCGTGAGCTGGAACTGGTTGATCCGGCCGGGGACGACGTCCCGCTTGAACAGGAACTCGGGCACCCAGAAGGAGTGGATGACATCCGGGGAGGTCTCCACGAAACGAATCGTGCGGCCCTGCGGGAGCACCAGCACCGCGGGTTCGCCGGGCCTGCCGGTGACCTCCACCGGGATCGTGCCGTTCTGGCCCGTGTCGAGGTAGCGGAACTGCCAGTTCCACCGGAAACCGATCACATTGACGGTGACGTCCGGGTTGGGCGGAAGTTTGTCGATCTGGATCTCATCACGGGCGGTGTAATAGAACAGCCCGGCGACGATGACCAGCGGCACGACCGTGTAAAGGATCTCGACCGGGAGGTTGTACCGCACCTGTTGGGGCAGCTCGTCCGACTTCCTGCGGAACATGATGATCGCATAGAAGATCAAAGCCCAGGTGAACGCACCCACGGCAAGCGCCGCGATCACAGAGCCCCGCCACAGGTTCAGGATGCGCGGCGTAAGGTCCGTCACCCCATTCGGAAACCCGAAGTTGGGTACGTCACAGGCAGTTGCCAGCAGTGCCAAAAATGCAAAGCCGGTCACTAGTCGTAGCGCCCGCCACGGGGAACCGGATCGGACAGAGCGCCGGCCAGCGCTCCTCGCGCGGTTCGTGCTCCCCGCCGAAGGAACGTCGCGGGCAGTCGCCACCTCGACATCGGCGGGCAACGGCCGAGTTCGGCCGAAGGATCGGGTCACCAGGTCCTGCCTCCCACGAATGCGCCGATCCGACCGAACCAAGCGGTCGGCGCAAGGCTCTTCGACAAGCTGTAGATGCTGCCGCAGGAGCGTATCCCAGCCGCCCGTCCCGTATCGCGTCAGAGCCCCACGAGCCCGGTCCCACAATCTCACCGGCGCCCCGCGGGAGGCGGTGCGCAGCGCGCCCGGCGCGGCCCCGGCCCAACCGCGCCCAGGCCCATCGCATTGCCCAGGCATCCCGGCCCGCCCGAGCCCGCCTGGTGCGTTCGCGCTCGTCGTTCCCGTCAGCGCGTTACGTGATCGCCGCCGCAAGCCGGGGTTCCGGCCGGATGGGCGAAGCCGATCTGGGAGGTCCGTCGGGGTATGCCGGATGCCCGGCGGATGCCCGGCGGATGCGTCGCGAGGCGCCGCCCAGACGCCGCGAGCCGGCCAGTCCTGTTGCCGGAGCCGCTAAAAACTCCGGCCGTCGGCGACGCGACAGAACCACGATCGCATCGCCTTTGGCCCGCCAGGCGAACCCGCTCCGTACCGGCCGGCTGTCGGATAGATCACTATCGGCTGACACGCCGGCGGATACATCCGGCGCTATTGATGATCTACCAGCCCCGCCTTACGGGCCGCCGCAAGCCGGGGTTCCGGCCGGATGGGCGAAGCCGATCTGGGAGGCCCGTCAGGGTATGCCGGATGCCCGGCGGATGCGTCGCAAGGCGCCGCCCGGACGCCGCGAGCCGGCCAGTCCTGTCCTCGGAGCCGCTTAGAGTGCCCGAGGACAGAGCGTTCGGTCAGTGAGCGGCTCATCCGTGCCCGGTCCGGCAAGGCGGCGGAGGGAGTCACCCTGGTGTTGGGGGTGGCGACTGACGACAACGCGGCGAGGTGCGTGCCCCAGCCCCGCGACGCCGCGTCCCCTATTGCCGGGCGCTCTTATGCCGCGCAGTCGGCACAGATCATGCGCCGGCTGTCGGCGAGCTGGCTGCGGTGGTGGACCAGGAAGCAGCTCTTGCAGGTGAACTCGTCCGCCTGGCGGGGCAGGACGCGGACCGTCAGTTCCTCGCCGGACAAATCCGCGCCGGGTAGATCAAGTTCGGCCTCGAACGGGTCGACATCGTCTCCGAGGTCGGCCGCCGCATCCGCCCGCCGCGCCTTGAGCGCCTCCAGACTCTGCTCGGAAACCTCCTCGGCATCGGTGGTGCGGGGGGTGTCGTAATCGGTGGCCACTGAAATTCTCCCGTGAATTGAGTACGTCTCGTGCGCAACCCACAACGCACGACCGGTGGGGTATGTGCCCGTTAGGACGATCCCCATCGAGTGTGGCCTTCGCCACATCAACTTCGATGATCATAAACGAAAGCCCATCCAGCCGGAACCCAGCCCGTGCGTCTCGTCGCCGCCGGGCGGGCCGAGGCCGCACGCTGGGACCGGACGGGAACCGCCGGGTCAGCCCGTCCGGCGCAACCAGGTCACCGGAGCTCCGTGGGCTGCCTGCCGGAACGGCTCCAAGGCCTCGTCCCATGCCGTGCCCAGCAGGCGCTGCAGCCCTCTGGCGAGGGTCTCCCGCCCTTCTCCCCGCTCGATGAGGGCACGCAGCGCGGCTTCCCCAACGACGATGTCCCCGTTCGCGGCGATCGACGCGCGGTGCAGACCGAGCTCGGGCGTATGGGAGTAGCGCTCCGAATCGCAGCCCGGCGACGGGCCCTCGACCACGTCGAAGGAGACATGACCGAGGCGACGCAGCTGGCCCGCGAGACGCCCGGCCGTGCCGCACGGAGCCTGCCACTCCAGGCCCGCGTAGAGCGAGCCCGGAGACCGTGGCTGTTCGCTCCAGGTCAGCGACACCGGCGAGGACAGCACGGCGGACACGGCGAACTCCAGGTGCGGACACAGCGGCGGCGGGCAGGCCAGAACCGCCAACATGCCGGGAACCTTGAAGGACGCCGGACCTGACACAAGATCTCGTGCTGATGACATTGCAACCACGCAAGACCTCCGTCGACGAGTTACGCCTTCCCCTGCGACCTCGCCTCACGATCGTCCGCGCCGTGCGGTACCGATGGTGCCATGGGCTGTCGCCGCGTCCATACCCGCCCCCTGGCAGACAATCCATGTTCATCCGGGCGATATCCGGATGATTCGTGACGGCCGCCGGCCGGTCCAGTGACCGGGCGCGTCCCAGCACCGGCGCGCCGCGGCCGGGCTCATGGCCGGAGCAGACATTATGGCCGGCAACACGAATGGGCCGAATCCGCATATGATCACATCACGGTACGGCTGATCCCCCCACAACGATCGGACCTGGCACGATCCAGCCTGACAGGATCGAAAACCGTCCGCCTGGACTCACCCGGCCCGTGGGGCTCATCCAGACCCGCGCCGGTCGGCGCTGGATCCCCGACCACCCGTAGGCTCCGTGCGTATGTTGCAAGTCTGGCCGGGCAGCCCCTATCCGCTCGGTGCCACCTATGGCGGCACCGGGACCAATTTCGCGATCTTCTCCGAGATCGCCGAGAAGGTCGAGCTGTGCCTGTTCGACGATGACGATGCCGAGACACGCGTCGAACTGAAGGAAGTCGACGCATTCGTCTACCACGGGTTCCTGCCCAGCATCGGCCCCGGCCAGCGATACGGCTATCGGGTGCACGGCCCTCACGACCCGGCGAGGGGGCTGCGTTGCAATCCCCACAAGCTGCTCCTCGACCCGTACGCGAAGGCCGTTGATGGCGAGATCGACTGGGACCAGTCGGTGTTCGGTTACAACTTCGGCGACCCGGACAGCATGAACACCGCCGATTCCGCCTCGCGGATGATGAAGTCGGTGGTCATCAGCCCGTTCTTCGACTGGGACAACGACCGCCCGCCGCGCACCCCGTACAACGAGACCGTCATCTACGAGGCGCACGTGCGCGGCCTCACGATCGCGCACCCGGGACTGCCGGCGGAGTACCGCGGCACCTATGCCGGCGTGGCACATCCGATCATGATCGACCACTACCATCGGCTCGGTGTGACCGCCGTGGAGCTCATGCCCGTCCACCAGTTCGTCCAGGACGAGCATCTGGTCAGCCGCGGCCTGCGCAACTACTGGGGATACAACTCGTTGGCCTTCCTGGCCCCCCACAACGCCTACGCGGCCGCGACCCGGGCCGGGCAGCAGGTCCAGGAGTTCAAGCTGATGGTGAAGAACCTGCACGACGCCGGTATCGAGGTGATCCTCGACGTGGTCTACAACCACACGGCCGAGGGCAATCACATGGGTCCCATGCTCTGCTTCCGCGGGATCGACAATAGCGCCTACTATCGGCTGATAGCGGACGATCCGCGCTACTACATGGACTACACCGGCACGGGGAACAGCATGCGGGTCCGCCATCCGCATGTCCTCCAGCTCATCATGGACTCGCTCCGTTACTGGGTTACCGAGATGCACGTCGATGGATTCCGCTTCGATCTGGCCGCGACGCTGGCACGCGAGTTCTACGAGGTTGACCGGCTGTCCTCCTTCTTCGACCTCGTCCAGCAGGATCCGGTCGTCTCCCAGGTCAAACTGATCGCCGAGCCCTGGGATCTGGGCGCGGGCGGTTACCAGGTCGGCAACTTCCCACCGCTGTGGACCGAGTGGAACGGTAAGTACCGTGACACCGTGCGGGACTTCTGGCGCGGCCAGGACCATGGCATCGCCGAGTTCGCCTCTCGCCTGACCGGGTCGAGCGACCTCTACGAATCCGACGGCCGGCGGCCGTCCGCCTCCATCAATTTCATCACGGCCCACGACGGCTTCACCCTCAACGACCTGGTCTCCTACAACAGCAAACACAATGAAATCAATGGCGAGGACAACTGGGACGGATCGGATGACAACCGGTCCTGGAACTGCGGGGCGGAGGGACCGACCGACGATCCGGACGTGCTCGCGCTGCGCGCGGCCCAGGTCCGGAACTTCCTCACCACGCTCTTTCTCTCGCAGGGTGTACCCATGCTGGTGGCCGGTGACGAGATGGGGCGCACACAGCACGGCAACAACAACGGCTACTGTCAGGACAACGAAATCTCCTGGTTGGACTGGTCGCTGGCGGAACGCAACGCGAGCCTGGTGGAGTTCACCGCGCTCGTGTCCGCCCTGCGCCGGGAACACGCGGTGTTCCGCCGCCGGCGGTTCTTCCAGGGAGACGCGATTCGTGGCTCCGGTGGCACCTCGGGGCACGGCTCGGACGGCGGGGAGCCGCTCAAGGACGGGGAGCCGCTCAAGGACATCGTCTGGCTCCTGCCGGATGGCACCGAGATGTCCGACACCGACTGGGAGTTCGGCCTGGCGCGCTCCCTGGGAATGTTCCTCAACGGCCACGGCATACCCGATCGCAACCATCGCGGTGAGACCGTCGTCGACCAGTCGTTCCTGCTCTTCTTCAACGCGCACTTCGAACCGCTCGGATTCCGCGTGCCGCCAGAGAACTTCGGCACCAGCTGGGAGATCGTCATCGACACCCGGGTACCCACCGCGGTCGTGACCGCGGCTGCCGGCGCGGCCGGCACGCGTGAGAGCGCCGCGCCGGACGCGCGCGCCACCAGCCGGATCGTGAAGGCCAACGACCCGATCGAGGTCGACGCCCGGTCAGCCCTGGTGCTGCGCTGTGCCGACTGAGCCACGGGACGGCGGCATCCCGGCGCCCGCCCGGCCGGTCCCCGGCTCGACCTACCGGCTGCAACTGAGCATGGAGTTCTCCTTCACCGACGCGGCTGTCATCGTGCCGTACCTGGCCGCCCTCGGAGTCACCCACCTGTACTGCTCGCCCGTGCTTGAAGCGGTCGACGGTTCAGCCCACGGCTACGACGTCGTCAACCACGATCAGATCAGCCCCGAGCTCGGCGGTCCGGCCGGCTTCCGCCGGCTGGTGACCGCCTGTCGCAAGGCGGGCCTCGGCCTCGTGCTGGACCTGGTGCCGAACCACATGGCGATCGCCGCGCCGGAGCCGGTGAACGCCGGCTGGTGGTCGGTGCTGCGGGAGGGCCGGGCGTCGCCGTACGCCTCCTGGTTCGACATCGACTGGGACTCCCCGGACAACCCCGGCAAGGTCGTCGTCCCGATTCTGGGTGAGCCGCTGGCGGACTGCCTCGCGGGCGGGGAGATCAGGCTCGCGACGAACGACGACGCCGAATCGGTGATTGTTTATCACGATCACGTGCTGCCGGTGGCCGAGGGGACCGCCACGCCAGGCGACATAGCCGCCACCCTCGACCGGCAGCACTACCGGCTGTGCTTCTGGCGGGTCGCCGGCACAGAGCTCAACTACCGCCGGTTCTTCGACATCACCACCCTCGTGGGCCTGCGCCAGGAGGAGCCGGCCGTCTTCGCCGCGACCCATCGCCTGATCCTCGACCAGGTGCGCGCCGGTGCCGTCGACGGCCTGCGGGTCGACCATCCCGATGGCCTCGCCGATCCCGAGGACTACCTGCGCAGGCTGTCCGAGGCCACCGGCGGCGTGTGGACGGTCGTGGAGAAGATCCTCGAACCGGGCGAGGCCCTGCCCGGCGCCTGGGCCTGCGCCGGCACCACCGGCTACGACACGCTCAACCGGCTCACCCGGCTGTTCATCGACCCGACAGCGGCCAGGCCCGTCACCCAGCTGTACACCGACATCACCGGTTCGTCGCCCGACTTCGCGGCCGTCGCCCACACGGCGAAGCTGGACGCGCTCACGGACGTCCTGCGCCCGGAGCTGGAGCGGCTGGCGGCACTCGCGCTCACCGAGGCGCGGCGGCGGCGCGCGGACCTGACGCGTACCGGTCTTCGCGACGCGCTCGCGGAGGTGCTGGCCGCGTTCGCGGTCTACCGCGCCTACATCCGGCCAGGCGGGGCCGCGACCCTGGAGGCTCGAGCGCACGTGGTCGGGGCGTGCGAGCGCGCCCGGGAGTCCCTGCCGCGGCGGTCCGGCGAGATCGATCTCATCGAGAACCTGGCGTTGGCCGGCCCGCCCGAGTTCGTGGTGCGGTTCCAACAGACCACCGGGCCCGTCATGGCCAAGGGCATCGAGGACACCGCCTTCTACCGTTACGGCCGGATGATCGCCCTCAACGAGGTCGGCGGCGCTCCCGGCGACTTCCCCGGCTTTCCCGCCGGGCATCCGCACAGCGCGGTGCACGAGTTCCACGAGGCCAACGCGACCATCCAACGGATGTGGCCGCTGACGATGACGGCGCTGTCCACCCACGACACCAAACGCTCGGAGGACGTGCGGGCCAGGCTCGCCGTCCTGACCGAGGACCCGCACGGCTGGGGCGAGCTGGCCCGCCGCCTGATCGCCCTGGGCGAGCGGCACACGGACACCGAACGCGGCTGGCCGGACCGGGAGGCCTGCTACCTGCTGGCGCAGACCCTGGTCGGCGCGTGGCCGCTGCCGATCGAGCGCGCTCGGGATCACCTGCTCAAAGCCGTCCGCGAGGCCAAGATGTACACGTCCTGGACCGACCCGGACGCCGGCTACGAGGCCGCGCTGGTGAACTATGTCGACGCCGTCCTCGACGACCGAGACTACGTGGCCGCCCTGGAAACCTATGTTGCGGCCCTGGTGGAGCTCGGGCGCCAGAACTCCCTCGCCCAGAAGCTTCTCCAGCTGGTCTGTCCCGGCGTGCCCGATGTCTATCAGGGCCAGGAGGTGTGGGACGCCTCCCTGGTTGACCCGGACAATCGGCGGCCGGTCAACTTCGGCGAGCGGGCGAAGCTGCTGACCGAGCTCGGGCCGGACCCAGGCGCCCGCAAGCCACCCGCGCTCGACGACACCGGCGCGGCGAAACTGCTGGTCGTCGCCCGTGCGTTACGGCTGCGCCGGGAACATCCGCAGTGGTTCGGCGCGGAAGCGACCTATCGGCCGCTGTGGGCATCGGGCTCGGCGGCCGAGCACGTGGTCGCCTTTGTCCGCTCCGGGGAGGTGATCGCGGTAGCGCCCCGGCTGGTGCTCGGGCTGCGCCGCGGCGGCGGCTGGCGGGACACCACCCTCCCGCTGCCCGACGGTCGTTGGACCGACCTGTTCACCGGCCGTCGGCACGACGGCGGCGTCGCCTACGTCCTGCGGTTGCTGCGCGACTTCCCCGTCAGCCTCCTCGTCCGCACCGCCTGATCGAACCGCCTGATCAAAGCGCCTGATCAAAGCGCCTGATCGAACCGCCGCCGGGCACGCGCCGAAAGAACGATCGCCGGTAATCGGGAGAGCGGGCGTGACCCGGCTGAAAATCAGCTGAAACGCTGTGCGGGACGGGCCCGCATGTGATGCCCTGAAACATGGCACAGCAAGCTCCAGCTCGTCCGGCGGGCGACGAAACCCCTTCCGAGGCAGCCGCGCGGCGTGTCCGACGCCACACGGTAACAGTGCCGTGAAATCAGGATCACAGATGCTCACGGATTCGACGACGGGTAGACAGTACGGATGAGCACTTTCCGCGTGTGGGTGCCAGAAGCCAAAACGGTGAGCGTGATCACCAATACCGGTGGCAACGAGACCGTCCACGAGATGCTGACCGACGACGGCGGCTGGTGGTGGGTGAACGTACCCGCCGCCGGCCACGGCACCGAGTACGCCTACCTGATCGACGGTGAGGTCGACGAGATACCGGACCCGCGCTCCGCCAGCCAGCCTCACGGCGTCCACGGCCGCTCCCGGCTCATCGACCACTCTCTGTTTGCCTGGACGGACGGTACGTGGCGAGGGGTGACGCTGGCCGGTAGCGTCCTCTACGAACTGCACGTCGGCACGTTCACCCGCGCCGGCACCTTCGACGCGGCCATCGAACGGCTCGACCATCTGGTGGCCCTCGGGGTGGACGCCGTCGAACTGCTGCCCGTCAACGCCTTCGCGGGCCGCCACGGCTGGGGCTACGACGGTGTGGGCCTGTTCGCCGTGCACGAGCCCTACGGCGGCCCGGACGGGCTCAAGCGGTTCGTCGACGCGGCCCACAGCCGGGGAATCGGCGTGATCATGGATGTCGTCTACAACCATCTCGGCCCCGACGGAAACCACCTCGCCCGCTTCGGCCCCTACTTCACCGACTCCCACGACACTCCGTGGGGGCCGGCCGTCAACCTTGACGCCCCCGGCTCCGACGAGGTGCGGGCATTCATCATTGACAACACGCTCAGCTGGCTACGGCACTACCACTGCGACGGCCTGCGGCTGGATGCGGTGCACGCCTTTGCCGACACCCGTGCCGTCCACATCCTTGAGGAGATCGCCGTCGCGGTGCACGGGCTCGCGGCCCAGCAGCGCCGGCCGCTGTTCGCGATCGCCGAATCCGACCTCAATGACCCCCGGCTTGTCACCGCGCGCGAAGCCGGGGGGCACGGCCTGGACGCGCAGTGGTGTGATGATGTCCATCATGCCATGTGGGCGGCGCTGTCGGGTGAGCGTCACGGCTACTACAGCGACTTCGGCACCCTCGCGGCCCTGGCCAAGGCGATGGAACGCGCGTTCGTCCATGACGGGACGTACTCGGCGTTCCGCGGGCGCTCCCACGGCCGCCCGGTGCCCAGCCACATCCCGGCGCATCGGTTCGTGACGTTCCTGCAGAACCACGACCAGATCGGCAACCGGGCGGTCGGCGACCGCGCCGGGCAGACGCTCAGCGCGGGCCTGCTGCGGGTGGGCGCCGCGCTCCTGCTGACCTCGCCGTTCACGCCGATGTTGTTCATGGGTGAAGAGTGGGGGTCGACCGCGCCGTGGCAGTTCTTCAGTGACCACAACGCGCCCGGACTGGCCGAGGCCGTTCGCAAGGGGCGCCGGAGCGAGTTCGCCGCGCACGGCTGGGGACCGGACGAGATCCCCGACCCGCAGGACGAGGCAACCTTCATCCGCTCAAAGCTGGACTGGGCGGAGCTCAGGACCCCGCGCCACGCCGGTCTGCTGAAGTGGTACCGGCGGCTCATCACCCTGCGCCGGACCCTGCCGGACCTCACCGATCCAGGCCTGTCCCGCGTGCACTGCAGTTTTGACGAGGATGCCCGGTGGTTCGTACTGCGCCGCGGCCAGGTCGCGATCGTGTGTAACCTCGCGCGGCGACGGCAGCCGGTACCGGTCGAAGGCGTGCCGTTCGACGTCCCGGCCGCGTCCACCAGCGGGTTCACCTACATGCCGGGCCGCATCGAACTCGACGGGGAGTCAGTGGTGATCGCCCGGCTGCTCTGACGCGGCAACGGAGCGGGGCGCGCGGAGAAACCGAGCCTGGGGCACGATCGCGGGCACAGGCTGTACCAGCCTGCCGTACCGCCCGTCAGCGTCGGCGCTCGCGGCGTTCGGCGCGGGACAACAGCACATACAACATGCCGAGCACACCGGCGGCGATCAGCAGCACGACGACCAGCAGCACAACATAGGTCGTCATGCGTACAACCGTCCTTTCCGGCCGAATGCGACGCGGCGAGCCTCCGGCACCGGGCATCGTCGACGCCTCGGTCCATCAGCACCGCCCCGCCAGTATCGCGTCCGGGTGACGGCGACGCATCCCGCGGCCCGGTCGTCCGCCTGGTCACCCCGCGCCCGGGAGCCCGCGCTTCAGGATGCCACCCGCGCCGGGCCGACGGCCCTCTCTCCGCGCAGCCGCCGGTGGCGCGTTCTGGCGCCTGTCAGGACGCCTTGGCGGTACCTTCCCAGCCGGTCAGCTCGCCGGACCCGCCGTCGCGGGCCAGCGCCGAAAGCCGCGAGATCGCGCGCTGGAACTTCTTGCGGTGCGGCCCGGCGAGCATCTCGGCCGAGAACAGCTCGTTGAAGGGCTGGCCGGAAGCCACGACCGGGATCGACCGGTCGTAGAGACGGTCAGCGAGGACCACGAGCCGCAGCGCCATCGCCTGGTCGGCAACCGCGGTGACGCCATGCAGACAGCACAGTTCCACACCGTCAACAAGCGCGCCGTAGCGGGACGGGTGCAACTGGCCGAGATGCGCGCACAGCTCGGTGAACCCGTCCTCACTGGCACCGGGGGTCATCGCGGCACGGCGGCTGACCTCGTCGTCGCGGTGCGGGGCGGGCGGCTTGGGCAGACCGCGGTGGCGGAAGTCCTCACCCGCGATCCGCAGGATGTCGAACCGTGACGACAGCCCCTGGATCTCGCGCAGGAAGTCGTCCGCGCCGAACCGGCCGGCGCCAAGATCCTCCGGCTGGGTGTTGCTGGTCGCGGCCAGGTGCACGCCCGCCTCGACAAGCCTCGTCAGCAACGTGGAGACGAGCACCGTGTCGCCGGGGTCGTCGAGCTCGAACTCGTCGATCGCCAGCAGCCGCAGGCCAGACAGCGCCTCCACCGTCCGGGCAAACCCCAATGCGCCGACCAGCGACGTTATCTCCACGAACGTCCCATAGGCCTTGGGCCCCGGCACCGCGTGCCACAGCGACGCGAGCAGGTGGGTCTTGCCGACCCCGAAGCCGCCGTCGAGATAGACCCCGGGCCGGGCGGCCCCGGCATCCGGCCCACCAACGGCGTTGCGGGCGGTGCGTCCGCCGCTGTCACGGCGTCCGAACCGGAGCAGGCCTCGGCCACCGGCAGCGGCCGGCCCCCCCGGCCGGCTCCCGCCCGGCGCGACCCGGTCGGCGAAGCGGGCGAGCGCCGCAACGGCATCGGCCTGGCTCGGCTCGGCCGGATCCGGCCGGTAGGTGGCGAAACGGACGTCGTTGAACCGTGGTGGCGGGACAAGAGCCGCGACCAAGTCGTCCGGACGTACCTCAGGATGGCGGTCGACCAGACTCTCCGGCATGTTTTCACCCTACGGATGCGCCGCTGGTCGATGTCGCCCCGAGAAGTACCGGGCGAGGTAACTCACACCATCTCACGCTGACCGCCATGATATGCGACAGCCCACACATGAAGCGCCCGGCAACAGGGGACGCGGCATCGCGGGGCTGGCGGGGCCGGGGCGCCGCGCCGCCTGTTGCCGGGCGCTCGTGGCGCTGTCGCTCACACAACGGTCGGCAGCAGGTGGAATAGAGTCCGCGACGTGCGCCGGTTGTCGTCCCCTCAGGAGCTGTCCGCCCGCCTGCTGGCGGCGGAGCATCCCGGAGGCCGGTACCGCGGCGACCAGCCGGTGGGCCAGGCCGCGGCCGGTGGCCATGGCGAGCCCGCACCAGACGACGTCGACCTGGATGCCTGGTACCGGCTGCCGCCGGTCGCGGCCGGCAAGGCCCACGTCCGTTCGAACTTCGTCTCCTCCCTCGACGGTGCTGCCGAGGTGGACGGCCGTTCCGGCGCGCTGGGCGGCAGCGCCGACCGCCGGGTCTTCCGGACTCTGCGCTGGCTCGCCGACGTCGTCCTCGTCGGTGCCGGCACCGCGGTCGCCGAGGACTACGGGCCGGTCATCGTGCCACCGCAACGGCGCGAGCAACGGCTCGCGGCCGGGCAGGCACCGGTCCCGCCGGTCGCCGTCATCTCCGGCAGCCTGCGGCTCGACCCGTCCGCCCGGCTGTTCGGAGCTGATGTGCGTCCGCTGGTGCTCACCTGCCGGGCCGCGCCGGCCGACCGGTACCGAGAGCTCGCTGCGGTCGCCGACATGCTGGTCTGCGGCGACGAGACGGTGGATCCCGCGGCGGCGCTGCACGCACTGGCCGAACGGGGGCTGGGACGCGTGCTGTGCGAGGGCGGCCCGTCGCTGCACGCGGCCCTCGCGGGGGCCGGCCTCCTTGATGAGCTGTGCCTGACCCTCGCCCCGTTGCTGGTCGGCCCCGACCGCATCCGGATCGTCGGCGGCCACCGGTGGCCGATGCCCGTCACGATGGCGCTCGGTCATGTCCTGGAGGAGGACGGCAGCCTGTTCCTGCGCTATCTGCGCCGTTAAGCCCCGGCCCCGGCCCCGGCCCACGCCAC
This sequence comes from Protofrankia sp. CiP3, assembly GCF_917627345.1. Lineage (NCBI taxonomy): Bacteria > Bacillati > Actinomycetota > Actinomycetes > Frankiales > Frankiaceae > Protofrankia > Protofrankia sp. CiP3. Next base: position 142,192 of record NZ_CAKJTM010000002.1, read on the forward strand.
CACGTCGCTGGTGCCGGCCGCTCCTGATCCACACCCCTGCTGCCGGGCACTCTAAAGAATCATGCCGGCGCCGACCGTGGACCCGGTCGCCTCGTCGATGAGGATCACGCTGCCCGTCGTCCGGTTACGCCGGTACGGGTCGAAGCACAGCGGTGTCATGGTCCGGACCGTCACCCGGCCGATATCGTTGAGCCGCAGCTCCGACACGGTCTCGTCGCGGTGCAGTGTGTCGACGTCCACCCGGTAGGCGATCTTCTTCAGCACGCCGCGCACGGACCGGGTGGTGTGTTTGATCCCGAGCCGGGCCCTGGCCGACAGCGGCGCGTCCGCCATCCAGCAGACCATCATGTCGATGTCCTGACCGACCATCGGCTGGTTCGCCGGTCGAGCGATCATGTCCCCGCGGGAGACGTCCAGATCGTCTTCGAGGCGTATCGTCACCGACATCGGCGGGAAGGCCTCGGCGACCGGGCCGTCAAAGGTGTCGACGGCAGCGATCCGCGAGGTCAGACCGGACGGCAGGACGATCACGTCGTCCCCTGGCTTGAGGACGCCACCGGCGACCTGGCCGGCGTACCCGCGGTAGTCGTGCAGCTCGCCGGAACGCGGCCGGACCACCCACTGCACGGGGAAGCGCACGTCGATGAGGTTGCGGTCGGAGGCGATGTGCAGCTCCTCCAGGTGATGCAGCAGTGAAGTGCCCTCGTACCAGGGGGTGCTCGGTGAACGGGAGACGATGTTGTCCCCGCCGAGCGCGGAGACCGGGATCGTCGCGACGTCGACGATCTCGAGTTTGGCGGCGAACCCCCGGAACTCACTTTTGATCTTCTCGAACACATCTTCGTCGAACCCGACGAGGTCCATCTTGTTCACGCACAGCACCAGGTGGGGAACGCGCAGCAGGGAGGCCAGGAAGGCGTGCCGGCGAGTCTGCTGGAGCAGCCCCTTGCGCGCGTCCACCAGCAACAGTGCCAGATCAGCGGTGGACGCGCCGGTGACCATGTTGCGGGTGTACTGAACATGCCCAGGAGTGTCGGCGAGGATGAACGACCGCTTCGGTGTGGCGAAGTACCGATAGGCGACATCAATGGTGATGCCCTGTTCCCGCTCGGCCCGCAGCCCGTCGGTGAGCAGCGCCAGGTCGACGTAGGCGTCGCCGCGCTCACGGCTGGTGCGTTCCACCGCCGCCAGCTGATCGGCGAACAGCGATTTGGTGTCGAAGAGCAGCCGTCCGATCAGCGTGGACTTGCCGTCGTCGACAGAACCAGCGGTGGCGACCCGCAGCAGCTCCCCCATCAGAACAGCTTCCCCATCAGAAGTAGCCCTCCCTCTTGCGGTCCTCCATGGCGGCCTCGCTGACCCGGTCGTCGGCACGGGTCGCGCCGCGTTCGGTCATCCTGCTGACCGCCACCTCCGCGATCACCTCGCCGATCGTCGCCGCGGTCGACGCGATCGCCCCGGTGCAGGACATGTCCCCCACCGTGCGGTAACGCACCTGGCGCGCAACGGCCCGCTCCCCTTCCAGCGGCGGCGTCACCGGGGTCACCGCCAGCAGCATCCCGTCCCGTTCGAGCACGTCCCGGGTGTGCGCGTAGTAGATCGACGGAATGTCCAGGTTCTCCTGCGCGATGTAGCGCCAGATGTCGAGCTCCGTCCAGTTCGACAGCGGGAAGACCCGGATGTGCTCGCCCGGACGGTGGCGTCCGTTGTAGAGCGACCACAACTCAGGGCGCTGGCTCTTCGGGTCCCACTGACCGAACTCGTCCCGGAAGGAGTAGACGCGCTCCTTGGCCCGGGCCTTCTCCTCGTCCCGGCGCGCCCCACCGAACACCGCATCGAACTTGTTCTTCTCGATGGTGTCCAGCAGCACCGGCGTCTGCAGCTGGTTACGTGACGCACCTGGCCGGATGTCTTCTGTGATCACTCCAGCGTCGATCGCGTCCTGGACGGAACCGACCACAAGGCGGGCCGACAGCTGCGCGACCCGGGCGTCGCGGAACTCCATCACCTCGCTGAAGTTGTGGCCGGTGTCGATGTGTACCAGCGGAAACGGCAGCTTCGCCGGCCAGAACGCCTTCTCGGCGACCCGGAGCATGACGATCGAGTCCTTGCCGCCGGAGAACAGCAGCGCGGGACGCTCGAACTCGGCCACCACCTCCCGGAAGATGTGGATCGCCTCGGCCTCGAGCATCTGCAGATGGGTGAGTTCGTAGCCTGTGACAGGCATGCGGAATCCCCCTGTCGACCCCAGTGGACAACATCGATGGATGGCAACGCCGATGGATGGCGACGCTGGTAGATGACAACGCTGGTAGATATCAGCCCAACGTAGCCGAGGAACCGGCACCCGGGACAGCGAAGCGACTCACCGGATACAAACTGTCGCATAAAGACAGGAACATCGCTGATCAGCGATCAGCGATCAGTGCCAGAATGCGGCCGGCCAGATCCGGGCGGCAGACGAGCAGGTCGGGCAGGAGCGGATCCGGCCGGTTGTAGACCAGGGGGGACCCGTCCAGCCGGCTGGTGTGCAGGCCAGCCGCACGGGCTACGGCAACCGGCGCGGCCGAGTCCCATTCGTACTGGCCGCCAGCGTGCACATAGGCGTCGGCATCACCACGGACAACGGCCGCCACCTTCGCGCCAGCGGAACCGACCGGTACGACCGAACCGCCCAATGCCTCGGCCAGCCTGGCGACCAGCGCGGGCGCCCTCGTCCGGCTGGCCACGAACCGGGGGCCGCCCACCGGGGCGGGACGCCGCGGCAGCGGCGTGCCAGTCGCCAACGTGACGCCCTGCGCCGGGAGCGCGACAGCGCCCTGGACAAGATCGCCGTCTTGCCACAACGCGACGTGCACGGCCCAGTCCGGCCGATCACGCTCGCCGAATTCACGGGTCCCGTCCAGCGGATCGATGATCCATACCCGTCGGGCGGTCAGCCTCGCCGGGTCGTCGACCGCCTCCTCGGAGAGCACCGAGTCATGCTGGCGGTGCCGGGCGAGCGCACCCGCGAGCCACGCCTGCGAGCGGGCGTCACCAGCGTCGCGTAACGCGGCCGGGTCGCTGAATCCCAGCTCCGCCCGGAGCCGCAGCAGGAGAGCGCCCGCGTCGGTGGCCAGCCACGCCGCCAGGACGGCGTCCGCGGCCTCGCCGGGCGCCGGCATGCCGGCGCTGTCCTCATCCCGTACACCCGCCGGCCCTGCCGGATAGCGCGCGGCCGGGCCGGCCGCCGCCGCGTTCCCGTCACTGTTCACCCATGGCAGTCTGCCACCGAGCGATGGGCGGGGGTGGGCCACGACCGCCCGTCGCCGTGGCAGGACGGACCTCAACCGCTACGGTCAGAGTGTGCCCACCATCCGGCAGAGGAGCGCGTTGCTGGTCGACGAGGCGCGCGCACGAGAGCTGACCAAGGCGTCGCTGCGCTGGCCCTCACTGACGCTGACAGCCACCCAACTTTCCGATCTTGAACTTCTGCTGTCCGGCGGGTATCCCGCTCTCGGCGTCCCGGCGGTGGCCGGTGATGCGTACGACGGCCCGGCACAGCTGCCGCGGCACACCGTTGAGGTGGGCGACGCCTACCCGGCGACCGCCGGGAGCGCCGATCTACCGCGCATACCGCGTCCTGGAACGACGGTCGCGCTCAGGGACTCCGAAGGCGTGATGATCGCCGCATTGCGGGTGACCGACGCGGCGGGCTCAACGTTGTCAGGCCTCGTGGAAGGGCTACGGCTCCCCGATCACCCCGACTACCCCGAGCTGCGGTTCACCCCCGCGGCGTTGCGCCTGGAGCTGCTCCGACGCGGCTGGATCACACCGACCGGCCCAGCCGCCACCGCGCTGTGGGCCGACGGCCTGCTGCATACCGCGGATCTGGACCGCATCGAAGCCCTCGCCGCCGCCGGGAACAGCATCGTCGTGCTCGCCGCGGTCGGTGGCGCGGATCCCGCGGACGCTCGTCACCACCTGCGCGTACGCTGCCTGCGAGCGGCGCTCGCCACGCTGAGCGACGTTCGCGTGATGCTCGCCCTGGTTCCGGTCCGTGCGATGCCGCGACTGACCGAGGCGGTCGCCTTCGGCCCCGACAACACGATCCACGCGGGGGCCACCACCGGCGACCAGCCGGACGCCGGCCAGGCAGCGGACCTGGCAACAGGCCAGCCAGCAGACCAGACAACAGGTCACCGGCCGGCCGACGACCGGGAGACCGAGCCCGCGCTCGCCGCGGAAATCATCCACCGGACGCAGGTCTCGCTCGCCTACGGGCTCGGCTCAATGATCGTCGGACCAGCGCCGAACGCGCCCGGCGCAAGCGCACTGGCGCTGCTGCTCGACCACGGAACACGGCTGCCACCCATGCTCACACCACCCGCGGTCGCCGCCGAGCTGGTCCGGGCACAGCCACCGCGGGGTGAGCGAGGGTTCACGGTGATGTTCACCGGCCTGTCCGGATCGGGCAAGTCCACCCTGGCCGGACTGCTCGCCTGCCGCCTGCTGGAACGCGGTGACCGACGGGTGACACTCCTGGACGGGGACGTCGTCCGCCTGCACCTGTCCAAGGGGCTCGGTTTCTCCCGCGAGGACCGGGACATCAACGTGCTGCGGATCGGCTTTGTCGCCGCGGCCGTCACCGCGGCGGGCGGCACCGCCGTGTGCGCGCCGATCGCCCCTTACGGCACCGTCCGACGGCAGGTCAGAACGATGGTCGAGGACAGCGGAGGTGGGTTCGTCCTGGTCCATGTGGCCACCCCGCTGGAGATCTGCGAGGCACGTGACCGCAAGGGCTTGTACGCCAAGGCGCGCGCCGGCATCATCCCGTCCTTCACCGGAGTGTCCGATCCCTATGAGGAACCCGCGGATGCCGACGTCGTCATCGACACCGCGCAGACATCACCGCAGGCCGCGGTCCAGAGCATCCTCGACCACCTCCATACCCACGGCTGGCTCACCTCCTGAGAGCGACCGGCAACAGGGGACGCGGCGTCACGGGGCTGGGGCACTCACCTCGCCGCTCCCCAATCCATCGCCGCGCGATGCACGGGCACCCCGGCTCGCCGGTCGCCACCTACTGCCTCCGGTGGCTCCCCGCGCCGGACGGCCGGCCGCAAATAGCCGTCACCCCCGGTGACCGCCGTAGTGGTCTCCAAGTAGCACCAACATCAACCGTTGCACCGGAAAGTTGACAGTCCCCTCACAGGGCGAACGCGGCTTCGCGGTCCTGAAGAACTGGCACATCTTCGACCGCTACCGCGTGGCTGCCCCCGCCGCGCCGGCACATTCGCGCAGGCCATCCTCGTCCTCACTCACGAAGGCAATTAGAAAAACCACATTGAAAACGCTCATTGTTGACCGTCGCCCGGAATGATCAGAAGGGCGCCCGGTCCGGCACTTGGTACACTTCACCGAGATACGGATCAAGCTCGCCCAGCTCGAACCGGCGCAGACCGACCACGTGCCAGATCTGAGCACCCAGGTCGCCCGACATCTTGTACCGCCCGTCCGGCGCCATCGCAGCCCAGCCGTCGGGAAGGCCGACTAGGACAAGGTGTGGGGAAGCATCACTCCCACCGGGATCGTCGAGGCGCCACAGCCGGGTCGTTCCGTCATCACCGCAACTGGCGAGAAGGCGACCGTCCGGACTGAACGCGACCGACCACACCCGGCGAGTGTGTCCGGCGAGTGCGGCCACGGGAAGCCCGGTGACCACGTCCCACAGCTTCACGTCCAGGTCGTCGCCCGCGGTGGCCAGCAGCCGCCCGTCCGGGCTCAGCGCGCCCGTCCACAGGCGGTCGACATGACCGGAGAGCACGCGTTGAAGATCGCCGGAAGTCGGGTTCCACAGCCGGGCGGTGCCGTCGTTGCTGACGCTGGCGAGCACGGCCCCGTCGGAACCGAAGACGACCTTGTAGACGCGGTCGGTATGGCCTTCGAAGGTCCTCAGGAGACGTCCGGTCTTAGTTTCCCACAGGCGGACGAGACGGTCGTCACAGCCCGTGGCCAGCGTTTCGCCATCAGGGCTGAAGGCGACGGACCGCACCCGGCCCTTGTGGCCGTGGATCTCCAGCACGGCCCGCCCGGTGGTCCGGAACCACAACCGAACCGAGTCGTCGTCATTGGCGGTGGCCAGGATGTCGCCGTTCGGGCTGAGGGCGTCGGCCCACACGTGGTCGGTGCCGACCCGCAGTTCCCGCACGTAGACGCCCGGCTCGTCCGTTTCCTCGGCGGGCGTGTCCGCCAAACTCCAGACGTGGACGGTGCCAGCGTTGCCGGTACCGACCAAGATGCCTTCCTCGGGTGAGAAGACAGCGGAGAGGATCCGGTCGGATACTCCGGACAACTCGCCCCGGCGCTGCCCGGTCAGCGGGTCCCACAGCTGCACGGCACCGTCGTTGCCGCAGGTCGCGAGCCACGCCCCGTCTGCACTAAAACAGACCGTGGTCAGCCGCCGGCCGTGGCCGGACACCGTCCGCAGGGACGTACCCGTGCCCGCGTCCCAGACCCGGGCCGTGCCGTCGTTGCTCGCCGTGACGATCTGCCGGCTGTCGGGACGGAAGGCCATCGGCCAGACCGAACCCCGGTGACCGGTCAGCTCGTGCAACACCTCGCCGCTGACGGGGCTGGTCAGGCGCACGACCCCATCGCTGTCCCCAGATGCCAGCGCCGAGCCGTCGGGACTGAACCGCACGCGGTAGACGGCGCCCGTGTGCCGCGTCGCCATCTGCCGCCGGCCGCCGGGACGCAGGTCCCACAGCCGGACGACGCCGCTCGTGTCCCCGCTGGCGAGCAGCGGCTCGGTCGGATGAAAATCTAGAGCGTACACGGCACTCTCGTGTCCCCGCAACGCGTCGCGCAGCTCGCCGGACGCCGTGTCGAACAGCCGGATGCGCCCGGCCTCATCCGATGTCGCGAGCCACGTGCCGTCGGGGCTGAACGCGAGGCGGAAGACGGACCCCGTGTGACCGGTCAGAGCCCCGAGCAACTCGCCGGTACAAGGATCCCACAGCCGCGCGGTACCGGTGTCGTCACCGGTGGCGAGAACGGCGCCGCTCGGGCTGAAGGAGGCGGTCCAGATCCGCTCACCGTGGCCTGGGCACTCGCACTGCGGGCAGCCGCTCGGGACCGACCACACCCGGACGACGCCGCTGGCGTCGCCCACCGCGAGCAGGGAACCCGCGGGATCGGCGACGATCGGCCAGACCCGCCCGCGGTGACCTTCGAGCACCCCCAGCGGCCGACCCGTCAGCGGATCCCACAAGCGCACTGTGCAGTCCACCGAGCCGGTGGCGAGGACCGTCTCCCCGTAGTACACGGCGTGCACCCGCCCGCGGTGGCCCTGCAGCGACCGCAGCGGCTGCGCGGAGGCGTCACAGATCAGCGCGCCTCCGTCCTCTCCAGCGACGACGATCGTCAGGCCGTCCGGGCTGTAGGCGACGGGTTCGGGGAGCCGACCGCTCTCGAAGCCGAAATTGACGCTGACCGCCGGCGGCGCGAGGCCGACCTCCACCGGATTCCACGGGGTGACGGCGGCGCCGCGCGCGCGGGCCGCTTCGGCCAGATCGGAGTCGAGGTGCGTGCCGACCAACGCCGCCCGGCGCCACCGCGTCCCGGCGAAGGCCGCCCCGCGCAGGTCGGTGCCGAGCAGTCGGGCCCCGGTGAGGTCGGCCGCGGTCAGGTCCGCGCCGACGAGCTTCGCGTCATCGAGGTGGGAACCCACCAGTCGGGCGTCGCGCAGCAGTGCCCCCGACAGGTTTGTGCCGTTCAGCTGCGCGTTCGTCAGATCCGCGCCGGTGAAGTCAACTTTGTGTAGATCGCGGTACGACAGGTCCTCGCCGGTCAGCGACGCGCCGCGCAGGCTGGATAGCGTGGGGGTCCGGAGCCGTTCACCGATCTTGAGGGCGTTCGCACGCGACATGTCGTCGGCGTCGGGACGCCTCATCACGTCCCGGACCCAGTCTTGGACGGTCTTAGCCTCCGCGAGGTCGCACAGGAAGTCGACCAGGAGCGGGGACAGCGCCCGGTCCGCCAGCAGCGCGGATGCGCCCGACCCCTGGCGCAGCCGATTCGCGATCTCATTCGCGACAAGCCATTCCACGACCGAAGAGTGGATGAACCCGAAAAACCCCTCTTCCGAGCGTACGAGCAGGCTGCCCGATCCCAATGCGTGCGTCGCCTGCGGAGGCGACAGCCGGGCCGCTGCCAGTTCCACCAACGCTTCGGCGACCTCCCGCAGCTGTGCCAGGCCCAGGAAGGACTCACCTGCCTCCCACAACCGCAGGGCGAGGGTCGTGACCGCCACCCAGAGCTGCTCCACGTTCAGTCCGACGGGCGCGCCTGGGATGCCCTGGGTGCGGTTCACCTCGAAGGTCAGCCAGTTGTTGAGGATCTCCTGGTAGAGCCGGGCGGCGCTGATCGTGCCCCTCGCCGCCGCAGCGGTGGCGAGATCGGCGTCGGGCAGGTCGGCGATGAAGCGGAGCATCCGCGCGTTACGGGCTAGCCCGACCAGGTCCCTGATCTGGCTGATCGTCTCGAAGCGGGCCGACGCCGTGGCCTTGTCGCCCTGGAAGTGGTTGACCAGGTAGGCGTGGATCTGGCTGGTCCCGAAATCCTCAATGGACAGCACGCGGCGCCACGGCAGCAGGCCGACCTTCTGGCCGAGCACGGTAAGCACCTGGGCGTCGGTCTGGAAATGGTGCGTGCGGCTGGCTACCACGATCTTGGCGTTGCCGTGGGCGGCCTGCAGCAGCGTCTCAAGGTGTTCGGTGGCCCGTTCGTAGGTCACCCGGGTGGCTAGTTCGTCGAAGCCGTCGAACAGCAGCACGATGCGGCCCTCGGCGAGCATGTACCGGAATGCGCGCAGATCGGCGATGCTGTAGCCGTGGTTGGCTAGGTGCGCGGCCACGAGCCCCTCGACGGAGTGGGCTTTGTCGAGGGTGCGCAACTCGACGAGGATCGGAATGAGGTGCGGCATGCCCTCGGCGATACGCCGGGCGATCTCGTGCATCGCGAAGGTCTTGCCCCGCCCGAAGTCCCCGAGCAGCAGGATGAACCGGCCGTTGTCGTCGGCGAGCAGCCCGAGGACTTCGTCGACGAGCCCGTCGCGGACGGTCCGGTTGGTGCCGACGAGGTCGCGGTAACGCTGGGGAACGTACAGCTCGGGTCGGTACTGGGGGTCGGCCGCCAACCGGAAGGTCTGCCGCGCGACGAAGTCCCGCAGGTCGAGCAGTCCCTGGAACTCGACGAAGCTGCGGACCCGGATCCCACGCCGCGCAGCCTCGCCCCGCAGACCGGGTGGCGGCGGGACCTCGCACACGAGTTCGACAACCCCTTCGGGGTCGAGCGCCCGGACCTGCTGCGCGAACGTCTCCACGTCATCGCGCGTGACCGAGCCGAGCCGGGCTCCGATCCGGCTCTGACGGGTGAAGCCGTCCTCCGTGTAGGTCACGAGCAGATGCGGCACGTCGCCGGCCACCCGGCGGATCGTCACCCGCTCGTGCCGCGCGCGGCAGACCTCCACGATCCGGTCCAGCAGCTCACTCAGTCGGTCTGACGCGCCGTCGGCGTCGACCCGGGGGCCGGGCGAGTCCGGGTCGTCGAAGCCCCGCGGATGCGCCACGGGCGCGACCGACCCGGACTCTGCGGGCCCGGGCTCCTCGTCGAACGTCGTGTTGGCGCGGGCCCACCGAAATTCGCGGCGTTCGGCGACCCGCGCCCGCGGGGCGCCGTTGTCGGGCTCCGCGACGGGCTGGTCGCAGTCTCCCTCCCACCGGGACAGGCCGTCATGGCGAATTTCCACCAACTGGACCCAGCCCGGCGGCGTCGGTGGCGCTACGGCTAGACCGTAGTCGGTCCGCCGAAGGCCGTTATCGCCCTCACCCGGGTCAGGGCCGCCGGTCAGCAACAGGTTGAGGCGAGGTCCAAGGATTCGGTCGAAGGTACTGGTGTCCCGCAGGAAGTCCCCGCCGCCCTCGGCCACCGTGTCCGGTTGTGGCGCGTGGTGCAGTGTCCCGACCCGCAACCACCCGGCTTCCTCGAAGGGCCGAAGCCGATGAGCAAACCAGGCCGCCTGCGCCTCGCCGACCAAACCGTAGCCATCGCCCTCGCGGTGGCTCATAGCAATGGTGGAGTTCACACCGGCTACGACGATCTCCAGATCGGGTATCGAAAACAGGGACCAGAACTGCCCGCTATCGAACACCGCTCCCTCGACGCCCTGGTACAGCTCGGCGAACATCCGCGCGTAGTGGCGCCACTTGGGCCAGTACGGAGGCTGGGGTTCGGCATCGTCAGCCTCGCAATCCGCGAAGTGCGCGGCGCAGGCCGCCCGGGATACATCGTGACGTCCGGGGACAAGAATCAGTCGATGGGGCTCGAGGTTTAGCAGGGCGCGCAAACCTTGCAAGAACGTCAGCGCCGCCTCGCACTCGCGTCGGCCGCCGTTCTCGGTCAGGTCACCGCTGACCACTAGGAGGTCGGGTGTCGGCGCGCCGCTGTGGACGAGTTGCGTTGTCTCGGCCCAGATCCGGTCCTGCCTCGCCGTCGGGCTCATCGAGTCGTTCCCGCCGCTCCGGCCGAACCGCGGGCCCGGTATCTGCAGCATGGTGATGGCGTCAGTCCCCCCACGGGTGGGCGGCAAGGCTGGCGGGTAGTCAGGCGGTCGCACGGGAAGGCGGCGCGCCGCGCGGCGTTCCGCCGTTACGTCGACGCCGGTCGGCGTCGGGTCGTTGACGCGTAGCAGCGGATACGGCGGCGCGCTCGCCGGGCGGGCATGCCCCACCAGCGCGTGGCGAACCCTCTCCAGCAGCCGTCGACCGGCCTCAGCGGGATCGAGAACGTCGACGAGGTCGACGTACGTGATCATCGAGAGCAGACCTTCGAGTTCGCATTCCTCGACCCGCACCGGGACCAGCTTGCTGATCGGGCCGCCGCCAGTCGCGCGCATTGCCGCCTGCCACTCCAACCGGCCCCAGCGCGACCGCATGTAGCTGTGGGACAGCACCGCGATGACGGCGGTCGCTTCGGTCAGGGCCCGATCCATGAAGTCCATGAAGTTCGAACCCGGAATGAAGTCCCAGGCCTGCAGCACGGAGCGGTAGCCAGCCTCCTCCAGCTGCGAGGCGATCCAGCTGGCCCAGCGCTCGTCGGCCGGGGAATAGCTAACAAAGAAGACCGGTCGCGACCGTGGTCCGTCGGGCTGTTGCTCCGCGTCTTTGGCGATCTCACCGCGCAATTGATCCGGCGTGACCCCAAGCACCTGCGCCAGCACTTCCAGCTCGTGGCGGGTCATGCGCCGACGCAGCGACTCGATCTTGGAGATCGCGCTCCTGGACAGGGTCTCAGCACCCGCACGGGCACAGGCGTCCGCGAGCCTCTGCGCAGACAGGTCCCGGCTGCGGCGCAGCTCCCGCAAGCGGGTCGCGAGCCGCTCGTCCACCTCGATGCTGTCCACCGACCCTCCCTGTGCTCCAGTTGCTCGGAGCAGTTTGCGCCAGGCTCTTGCGCAGCTGCTCCACTGCTGCGCATACTCGAAGCATTACATACCTGGGGTGGCCTTTGGGACCTCCACGCAACTGTCTCGGCCCGAGAGGGGCAGAAATGGCACCCGGCCTGGTGCGTCTACCAATGACGTCGCGTCGCGGGTGCCCGTTCACCCCGCCATAACGACGGGGGCCGCACCAACACCCTCCTCGGACGGGCGGAGCGCAAGAGGTCTGCGCGCCGTCCTACCGGTCACGCGGAATCTCCAGGATCTGTCGCGACCATATTTGAACGTGCGGGCAGGACTCACCGCAATCGGACCAGATGGACCGTGCGGGCCCGCGGACAGATTCTCACCTGACCGGCTGGGGGATGGCATGCGGCGTTATGCCACGTGGCTACAAGCCAACGCGGACGCGATAATGGCGTTGGTGACGGCGCTCGGGCTGTGTGTCCTCAACTTCCTGGGCGAGGCGTCGCAGAGCACAGTGTCCAACGGCCTGCTGGCGGTGCTCGCCCTGCTGGCGGTCGCTCTCATCCGGGACCGGTGGGAGCGTGAGCACTCATACCTGGCCTTCATCCAGGTCGTCAGCCGGACGGAACGGCTCCTGGGCGTGGTCGAGCAGGCGCTTCACGGGACATCCGCGTTGGCCGTCGTCACCAGCGACGAGATTGCGGAGGAGCTGTCTCGGGCGCAGCGCGACACCGAACGCTGGTTCTTCAGCGGTTTCACCGGAAGCTATCTGCGCGAGGTCACTCTTCCCGCGTGCGTCGATGCCGCCCGGCGCAACAGGCGCCGGCTCGACGTGACCATTGAGATCATCGACCCTACCAACCTCGAGTTGTGCGCGCGGTACGTACGCTCATGGTCGCGGTATTCTCTGACGCCGGACACGAGCGGCGAGGAATGGACGGTCGCCCGCGTCCAGCGCGAATGCTATGCGACCATTCTCGCTGCTTTCTGGCATAAGGAGAGGTACGACCGGATCGACATACGAGTCAAACTCTCGTCGATCTTGAACACTTACCAACTGGATCTGTCGTCCACCGCGGTCATCGTCACTCAGGACGACCTCCGGGCGTTCGGCCACGTAGTCCGGCGGTCCAGCGTTCTCTACGACTTCTATCTCAACCAGATGCGGCAAACTCTGGAACAGGCCCGTGACGTCCCCCTGCACTTCGCCAGAAACATCATCTTGGGGCAGAGGCCGGGCGTCGGATCGGTGCGAAATCTGTTCGCGGCATTGGGGCTGAGGCTCGACGACTTGTCCGACCAGAACGTTGAAAGCATCATGCGAAAGGCAGGCATCAATGTTCTTGTGCCGTCAGCCTGACACCACCTCCATCGCCACTATGATCAGCCAGGGGGTTGATCTCCAGAATGTGGGGCCGCGCATTGGCGAGATCCTCGACGCGATCCAGTCCGGAGTCTACGAGCGGCCGATGATCAGGCACCCCCTCGGCTTCTACTGCCTACGTGTCCATAAGGCTAACCGCTCGGAGCGCTACGGTCTCTGCATCCATGTCTGGCGGGCCGGGGCGCGGATCACGCCGTCCACCGTGTCGAGAATCCACCTCCACACCTGGCGGCTTTTCAGTTATATCTTGTTCGGCCGGGTGCAAAACCAGCAGATCGAGGTGCTGTCGAACAGTGAGCGGCCGACCCACCAGGTCTTCAAGGTCAGGAGCACCAGCGCCACCGACACCATCGTGCCTACCGGCGAGATGGTGACCTTCCAGGTCGCCGGCGCGCAGAATTTCTGCGTGGGAGAACGGTACCTGGTACCGCCACGCACCTACCACCAGACCGCCGTCATGGACCCCAACCTAACCGTGACGGCAATGGTCTCGGAGAACTGGAACTCAGGTTCCCAACTCGTCCTCGGACCACGGGATCTGGACACGCACACCGTCCACCGGGAGAGCTGTCCGACCTCGGAGACGAGGCAGGTGGCGAGGGACCTGCTCGCTCACCTCGCGCTGTCCTGACCCGAGTGTCTGCCGGCCATGACCGACACCGCCGCGTACAAAGCTCGCTCGGAGCCGCTATGACGCGGCTGGCCAGGATGCAAGGGCGACCCCTGCGGTATGCAGATACTCTCATCGGCGTGGCTCCCTCCGAGCGTGCCCGGGAACGCCGACGTCCCCGGCGCACACCTGAGGAGCTGCCTGCCGCCCGACCCGATATGGAAGTGAAGGCACCGCGTGCGGAACGTCAGTAGGTGGCTCGCCGGAGAATCGCCTCCGGTAACGTTCGCCGGGCGAACGTCGGTGCGCCATATTACCTTCGCCTTGATCAGCTTTAGGGCCTGTAAGAACAACGGTGTAACG